>JBDNJO010000087.1:0-3967 GCA_041687715.1 Candidatus Nanopelagicales bacterium | reverse complement strand
GGGTAACGCAGGCTTTGGCGCGTAGCGCGGATCTGTTGCGAGATGATGCAGACGCTCTTGACGCCTTGGCTCGATTCGAAATTACTCGGGTAGGCGATGACGTGAATTTGCTTGGTGCATTGCCTCGAGCCATTCGAACTCGAGTGATTCGCCAACTTGCCATCACAAATGGCTGCACTATAAATGACTTGACGCGCGATCACGTCCTGGCAATCGATGCACTATTGACGAATTGGCACGGTCAAGGTGCACTGAACTTGCCAGGCGCTGTCAATGTGGAAAGACGACATGACAGACTTACTTTTACCAAAGTTAAATAATTCAAGGAGCTATCTGTGGACGCAGCACAAATTGAAGATGATCTCACGAGCGTTGTGCTAACTAATGAACAAATCCAAATCCGAATCCAAGAAATTGCTGCCCAGATAGATATTGACTATGCCCATTCTGAACGACCACTACTTATGGTTGGCGTGCTTAAAGGCGCCGTGATGGTTATGGCCGATTTAGCGCGCGCAGTTTCAATTTCTGTGGAATTAGATTTTATGGCAGTTTCTTCGTACGGCTCAGGAACTAAATCAAGTGGAGTTGTACGAATCATAAAAGATTTAGACATTGACTTAGCTGGTCGTGACGTTTTAATTGTTGAAGACATCTTGGATTCAGGTTTAACACTTTCGTGGTTGATTAAAAACCTTAAGTCTCGCCATCCAAGATCACTTGAAGTCATGACAATGATGCGCAAACCGGAAGCAATCAAAATTGAAGTTCCGACAAAATACATTGGCTTTGATATTCCAAATGAATTCGTAGTTGGATTCGGTCTTGACTATGCAGAAAAATATCGCAACTTACGTGAAGTCGGAATTCTTGCCCCACATGTTTATGGTGGGTAACTTCACCAAATAAATATGGTGGGTAATAAAGACCCCTCACGCACCCATTAGAGCCCGCTTATCCTTGCTGCCTTCCGGCCCTGGGGAGGTTCACAGGTTAATGCCACGCGAGGGGCTGACCCAATTCTAGTTTGATAATTACTCTTTAGTTTTCGCTTTTAAATCTGCATTTGAATAAGTATCTTGTAGTCGGTTATACAAATCAGTGAACCATTCTTGGTCCTGCAGTCCCGTGCGATTTCTAAAATTCAATCCGCCTGGAGTCTCGTGCTCAACGGGTAAGTGTGGAATTTCAGCAGCAGTTGCAGCTTGTCCTTCGATGGCCAAACCTTCTAATAAAGATCGAACATATTTGGATGCAGTGTCAGCATTAATTCCGTTTGCGATCGTCCAGTCAATGATCGTGTTTTGATATGTAAAGTAGGTAGACATAGTTGCTGAGGTCACACTAAGAACGCGAATTTTAGTTTCGTCTTCCAAAATCACAATGTCGCCTAATCCTGCAAATTCGCGCTCAACATCAGGATGGGCAGGACAAATTACTAAGGGTCCCTTGTGATGAACTATTGCTGGCAGTGGGATTAATTGACTTACTTGTATTGCGGGAGTGGTTAGTTTTGCAATTCCACTTGGTGGGATACCCGCAATAAAACTTGCAATGATTTGATCAGAGCGAAATGTCAGATCCGCTAAAGCATCTTCGACTTGATTGGGCAACATGCTTATTACGACCATGTCGCTGGCATCGATAACTGCTTGATTTGAATCTAACCGAATGCAGTGCTGGAACTTAGCGGCCAACTCTGTCGAACGTTTTTCACCGCGTGGAGATAAATAAATTGTGTCTTGGTCACCGCCACGTGTTGCCATAGCTTCGATTACTGCCATGGAGACAGTACCTACTCCGAGGAATCCAATTTTCATATTTGATTGTCTCGCGTAGTAGAAAATACTTTGGCAACTGGGGGGATGCCAAGGTGACTAATTAAAACTTGACATCGATTTCTGCAATTAACGCCTCGACCTTGGCTCGAATCTCATCCCGGATTGGGCGAACTTCCTCCACACCCTTGCCGGCTGGATCATTGAGCGGCCAGTCCAGGTAAATCTTGCCAGGAAAGAACGGACAGGCATCGCCGCAACCCATAGTGATTACGTAATCAGAATTTTTTACTGACTGCTCCGACAAAACTGTGGGTGTGTTTTGCGCGATGTCAATTCCTTCTTCAGCCATAGCTTCGATTGCAGAAGGATTAACTTGATTCTTTGGCTCAGTTCCTGCAGAGAGTACTTCGATGCGATCCCCAGCGAGAAATTTAAGGTAACCAGCTGCCATCTGGGAACGACCAGCGTTATGGACACATACGAACAACACAGTTGCTTTCTTAACTGACATTGCGTTCCTGCTCCTTCATAATTCCTTTGACTATAAATATTCCAATTACAGCGCCCACAAGTTGTGCTGTTATGAAAGGCAGCACAGATACTGGCGCGATTCCTGCAAACGTATCTGAAAACATGCGCCCTATGGTTACCGCTGGGTTTGCGAATGAAGTCGAGGAAGTGAAGAAATATGCTGAGCCAATCCAAGAGGCAACCGCAACTGGTATTTTCTCGGTTTGATTTCGCGCACTCAGAACCCCAATAACCGTAATCAAACCAGCTGTTGCAATTACTTCGCCAAGAAGCATGCCGACGCTATTTCGCGCATTATTTGAAATCTGAATGGCAGGAAGCGCAAACATTAGGTTTGCAACTATGGCGCCAATAATTGCGCCGATAACTTGCGCAGCAACGTAAGCAAACGTTTCAGATGATTTTTGGTTACCTCCAATTCGCGCGACCAGTGAGACAGCAGGATTTATATGGGCACCGCTAACGGGACCAAGTAGCAAAATCAACAAAGTTAATGCAAGGACTGTTGATGCTGTGTTGATCAATAATGCGATTCCAGCATCGCTCGAGAGTTGTGTGCCCATAATTCCGGAACCAACGACAACGCAAACCAGTAGTGCGGTGCCAGTACATTCTGATATTAATTTTCTAAGAATTCCAGACAATTGATCAAACCTTTTCTGCGTTTATGTTCTTTAACTTTCTACACCACATTGCACACAGAGTTGTCTTTGTTCACGAACTGTTCATTTATCGTGGCGCGGAGGATAGGGGAACCGTCGCTTGCTTACGCAAGTAAGGCAGTCTGCAGATTGCCACTCCGATTTCAAGTGATCGCCAGCGATCACGCAATCCGCTCCCAAATCCGTCTATCCCGCAAATTAACTAAGGACTCCCATAAGGTTTTGACTTGCACCGATTCGACTGCAGGACTGAACGGAGGATAGGGGAACCGTCGCTTGCTTACGCAAGTAAGGCAATCTGCAGATTGCCACTCCGATTGCAAGTGATCGCCAGCGATCACGCAATCCGCTCCCAAATCCGTCTATCCCGCAAATTAACTAAGGACTCCCATTTATGGGAGTCCTTAGTTAATGGCGGAGGATAGGGGATTTGAACCCCTGAGGGCTTTCACCCAACTCGCTTTCCAAGCGAGCGCCATAGGCCACTAGGCGAATCCTCCGTTGACGAGATTACCTGTAATTAGAGCATGAGCGCTAATTGCGTTGATTTAAGTAGCTACAAAACTGATGAGCAAAGTTATGTGAGTGGCTGGACTATCGAAGGCACCGTCACACCGACCCGTTACTCTCATACATATGTCCTTGGCGCTTTACCGGAAATACCGACCTGGTCAGTTTTCTGACGTAATTGGCCAAGATCATGTGACTATTCCACTTTCCCGGGCCCTTGATACGGATCGAATTCATCACGCATATTTATTTACTGGACCGCGTGGTTGTGGCAAAACATCTTCAGCTCGCATCATGGCTCGCTCAATGAATTGTGAGCAAGGACCAACATCAAACCCATGCGGCAAATGTGAATCTTGTATTAACTTGGCACCAAATGGACCAGGATCCATCGATGTCATCGAAATTGATGCTGCTACATATCGCGGAATCGATGACGCTAAAGAATTGCGGGAACGCGCTGTGTATGCGCCAGTATCAGCG
>JBDNJO010000086.1:0-3078 GCA_041687715.1 Candidatus Nanopelagicales bacterium | reverse complement strand
TTGGAATGACCATCAAGGCCAGGCTTACCAATTAATAGTCGAAGTCTTTGCCCAAGTTCTTGTTCAGTTAACTTCACGCAATCGCGTACTGCGCCAAGGGCGCCTGATCCCCCGCCGACTGGAACATTAGCAAGTCCAGTTGGTGCGCGGAATTGCCCAAATACGCTACGAAGTGCGTCCGACCACTCACCCGTTGTCACGCCGGCGCGCGCGCATTCCAGCGTCGCAATCATTAAGTTCTCATTTGTTTTTGCTGCGGCAATTAATGCCTGGGTGGCTGCAATTGCGCGCTTGGCATCGCGAGCATCGCGCCATGTTTTCAGACTCGAAACAGCCTGGGCTTCAACGGCTGGGTCCACATGAATAATCGCATCCGTGATGCTGGCAGTTAGCGGGCTGGCTTCGGTTTCCGTAAAGGCATTCACACCAACAACAGTGCGCGCGCCGGATTCAATGTTGCGTCGATGCGCGGCGTGCGATGCAACTAACTGGCTCTTTAGGTAACCGGCATCAATTGCTGATACCACCCCGCCCATTTCATCGATGCGAGCAATTTCAGCGCGAGCTGCGCTCATTAATTCCTGCACTTTGGCTTCAATTACTGGCGAGCCATCAAAGATGTCGTCATATTCCAAAAGGTCTGTTTCAAAAGCCAACACTTGTTGAATACGAAGTGACCACTGCTGATCCCATGGCCGAGGCAGTCCTAGTGCTTCATTCCACGCCGGCAACTGAACAGCGCGAGCACGAGCAGACTTGGAAAGCGTCACGCCCAGCATTTCAATAACCATTCGCTGCACATTATTTTCTGGCTGACTTTCGGTAAGCCCAAGGGAGTTAACTTGGACGCCATAACGAAAGCGTCGTTTGCGTTCATCCGTTACGCCATAGCGATCACGGGTAATTTCATCCCACAACGCGGTGAATGCGCGCATCTTGCAAAGTTCCTCAACAAAGCGCATGCCAGCATTTACAAAAAATGACATCCGAGCCACTACTTCTGGAAAATCTTCGGGAGCAACGTGACCAGAGTCCCGAACTGCATCGAGAACGGAGATCGCAGTTGAAAGTGCGAAGGAAAGTTCCTGCACGGGAGTAGCGCCAGCTTCTTGCAAGTGATACGAACAAATATTTATTGGATTCCACTTTGGTGCGTTTACTACGCTCCAGGAAATCATGTCCGAAATAAGTCGCATTGATTCCGCGGGCGGGAAAATGTAAGTACCGCGGGATAGATATTCCTTGATGATGTCGTTTTGGGTTGTGCCTGCTAACAATTCTTGGGCAACACCTTGTTCTTCAGCAGTAATCGCATAAAGCGCTAATAACCACATCGCCGGTGCATTGATCGTCATTGAAGTATTCATTTGGGCAAGTGGGATGCCATCGAGCAAATTTCGCATGTCGCCTAAGTGCGCAATTGGCACACCGACACGTCCCACTTCCCCGCGCGCTAACACCGCATCTGGGTCATAACCAGTTTGAGTTGGCAGATCAAAAGCAATTGATAAACCAGTTTGGCCTTTAGATAAGTTCTTTTTATAGAGCGCGTTTGATTCGCGCGGGGATGAATGGCCCGCGTAGGTTCGCATAACCCATGGTTTATCGCTCATTAAACTGCCCTATTAATCCTGACGAAACCGATTGATGGCATCGATGTGCTTGGCGCGAAGTTCTGGATTTGTGACACCCAGCCCTGGCGCTTCAGCCAGTGCAAGCACAGCAACTTTGCCTTGGTGCAAGTTATGGTGCACTTCATATGTTGCTTGGCCCGCATCTTCTAGCGCGAATGTCTTTGAAAGTGTTGGGTGGACAAGTCCTCGAGCAATTAATCGATTAGCTTCGTGCGCCTCGCGGTAGTTAGCAAAATGTGAACCAACAATTTTCTTTAGCTGCATCCATAAATAACGGTTGTCATACTCGTGCATGTAACCACTAGTTGAAGCGCAAGTTACAATCGTGCCGCCCTTACGAGCAACATAAACACTGGCGCCAAAAGTTTCGCGGCCTGGATGTTCGAACACAATGTCTGGGTCATCGCCGCCAGTTAGTTCGCGAATCTTGCGACCTAATCTTTGCCATTCCTTTGAATCTTGGGTGTGTTCATCTTTCCAAAACTTGTAACCCTCAACGCTTCGATCAATCACAAGTTCCGCGCCCATCTTGCGGCAAATTTCTGCTTTTTCTGGACTCGAGACAACACATACTGGAATCGCGCCGCCATTTAATGCGTACTGCGTTGCGTAAGAACCTAGTCCGCCAGTTGCGCCCCAAATCAAAACGACGTCGCCTTGTTTCATGCCAGCGCCATTACGCGAAACAAGTTGACGATATGCAGTTGAGTTAACTAATCCAGGCGAGGCTGCTTCTTCCCAAGTTAAATGTTCGGGCTTTGGCAGCAACTGGTTTGCTTTAACAATTGCAAATTCAGCTAAGCCACCGAAGTTAGTTTCAAATCCCCAAATGCGTTGCTCTGGATCCATCATGGTGTCGTTGTGACCAAGTGGTGATTCCAATTCCACACTTAAGCAATGCGCGACAATTCGATCTCCTGGCTTCCAGGTATTAACACCAGCGCCAACACGAAGCACAACGCCCGAGGCATCGCTTCCGATGATGTGATACGGCAAGTCATGGCGCTTTGCATCCTCATGAGTTTTTCCGTAACGCTCAAGAAAACCAAAAGTTGAAACTGGCTCAAAAATCGAAGTCCATACGGTGTTGTAATTAATACTTGATGCCATCACGGCAATTAGCGCTTCACCCGGTGCTAATTCTGGAAATGGCACAGTATCTATATGCAATGACTTACGAGGATCTTTCTCCTTAGTTGTAAGCCCATCAAACATGGCAGCTTCATCACGGTGAATAGTTACAGCGCGAAAGGCCTCGGGCAGCGTAAGCGCAGCGAAATCCTGGGCGGTACCAAGTTCGGTTATTGCCTCAACAACATTTTTCATAACTTGTCCCAACGCCGATAATTCCCGATTTTATGGTCCCTGCCAGTGCCTAGAAGCAACCGGTTAAGGCCAATAATCACACTTTATACAATTTCTGGTCAGATTGGATCCAATTTGG
>JBDNJO010000085.1:0-15410 GCA_041687715.1 Candidatus Nanopelagicales bacterium | reverse complement strand
GTGGAATCTCCAGGCATGTTGCTGGATAGCGCCGCAGCCATGGGAATGGTACCTGCCCAAACTCCAGTATTTTTGCGGCTTTCAGATCGTGAAATTTTAGGCACTCCAGTTGTTGCTGCGCCCGTGGTTGTGCCATGAGTACTAACGGTCCACAACTAAGTCAACGGCCTAGACCAACTCAGCAACGGCAACTGGCTCCAAAATATCCACTAATGATTCCACTTGAGAGTCCGCGGAAACGAATCAGATTTACCACTATTATTTTTCTAATAATCATGTCGTTATATGTCACACGACTTGTTGAAATCCAAATCGTCCGTGGTCCAGAGCTTGCAGCAAATGCACAAAATTCCCGGATCCAAACGTTACTGCTTCCAGCAAATCGTGGCGCTTTCACGGATCGAAATGGCACACCTATCGCGATAACAATTGTGGCGCGAAATGTAACAGTTGATCCAAAGTTAATTACTGATCCCGTCGGCACTGCAGCAGCGCTCTCTCCGATACTTGGAATTCCGCAAGACAAAATTATTGAATCCCTAACTATTGATTCCCGTTTTTCTTATGTAGCAAAACGAATCACTCTAGAAACTTGGAAACGAGTCGCTGAACTCGCCATCCCTGGCGTATTCAGTGAACCCACAACAAATCGTGCATATCCAAATGGCAAGCTTGCCGCGAGCATCGTTGGTTACGTCGGTGGCGAAGGCACAGGTCTTGGTGGTCTGGAATTTGGACTTAATAAACAACTCAGCGGCGAAGACGGAACGCTAACAGTTGAACGAGTAAACGGCCGCGAGATTCCCGCAAGTGAAAGACAAAGCATTGATCCGGTAAATGGGCTTTCTGTCAGGCTCACTATCGATACTGATCTGCAGGCGACTTTGGAGCGGTCACTACAAGATCAAGTAATTGCAACTGGCGCTGAAGGCGGCGTTGCCGTAATCGTTGAACCTGGAACTGGAAACATCTTGGCGCTAGCTACATATCCAACATTTGATCCCAACACTCCCTTTGAGTCCTCGGATTACGACAAACGTAATTCCGCAGTGACAGATGTATTTGAACCAGGCTCTACTAGCAAAGTTATGACTATGGCTGCGGTAATCGAAGAAGGTGGCGCTGGACCTGAAACTCAATTCGTAGTGCCAAATCGATTGCCACGCGGTGGCACTTCCTTCAAGGACTATAACGAGCACGGTGAATTGCGGCTGACACTTGCTGGCGTATTGGCTAAATCAAGTAACATCGGAACAATTTTGGCATCAGAAACAATTGGCGAAAAAACTTTTTATAAATATCTCCAGAAATTTGGAATTGGTGAATCAACTGGCATGAATTTTCCAGGTGAAAGTGCTGGTTCACTTCCAAACATCGAAGATGCAAACCAGTGGTCAGATACAACTTTCCCAACTTTGGCATTCGGTCAAGGCCTTTCGGTAAATGTGGTGCAAGCAGCGAGCGTTTTTGCCACGATTGCAAATGACGGAATTCGAATGAAGCCTCGATTAATTTCAGGCTATTCAAATTCGCAAGGTACTTTTGAGCCAACGACATTAGGTGAAGGCCAGCGAGTAGTGAGCGCAGAAACTGCAAAAACGGTGCGCGAGATGCTTGAGGGTGTTGTCTCCGAAGATGGCACTGCCCGCAGTTTGCAAATACCTGGCTACCGCGTGGCTGGAAAAACTGGAACTGCCAACAGATACGACCAAGCTACTGGCGGCTACAGCGGCTACACCTCCTCATTTATCGGAATGGCGCCAGCTGAGAAGCCAGCGTTTGTAATGGCGGTTAGCGTACACAATCCAAAAACTAGTACTTATGGAAGTGTCGTTGCAGGCCCAGTGTTTAAAAAAGTTATGACTTACGCATTAGCGAATAACAAAGTTCCACCTTCGACTTCGAATCCTCCTAAGCTCCCAGTTGAATGGTAGGAGATTTACGTCATGGACCTGCGCCCAGTAACGACCAATAGTTCACTTTCTGAACTGGCCCTACTTGTTTCAGGCACTAGTCATGGGGACGCAACGGTAACGGGGATAACACACGACTCAAGATTGGTGCGGCCAGGAGATTTGTATATTGCTGCGCCAGGTGCAAACGCACATGGCATTGAGTTTGTCGAGCAAGCACTTTCTAATGGCGCCGTAGCAATTGCCACTGATGCAACTGGGTACAAAGTTTTGGGATTAAAACAAGTACCTTGCTTAGTTCTAACTGATGCAAGAAAAGACATGGCAACACTTGCAGCTTCAATTTATGGTCATCCGGAAAAAAAATTAAAGCTTGTTGGTGTCACTGGTACTAACGGAAAAACCACAACAACACATATTCTGCGATCAATTTTTCTTGATTCAGGTTCCCATGTTGGTGTCATTGGAACTCTAGGAACTTATTTTGATCTTGAGGCAGTACCAAGTGCGCGCACCACACCTGAATCCACAGATTTATTCGCAGTTCTAGCAGTAATGGTTGAATGGGGAATCACTCACGTATTCATGGAAGTTTCTAGCCATGCGCTGGAATTAAATAGAGTTTTAGGTTTGCAATTTGACGTGGCTATTTTTACAAATCTGACACAGGATCATTTGGATTTCCATGGCTCAATGGAAAATTACTTTGCTGCTAAGGCCAAGTTATTTACCCCAAGTTATGCCAAAACTGCAGTTATCTACGTTTCCGATGATTGGGGAAAAAAGCTTTTCGCACAGGCAACCATTCCTGCAATCTCAATTGGTAGCACGGGGGACTGGAAAACCCAGCCTGCCACTTCAAATTCATCGGGATACACATCCCAGGAAATACAACGCCCAGATGGCGTAAGTTTTTCAATCGAAGTAAACATGCTCGGTGCTTTTAATGCAGCTAATGCAAGTTGCGCGTTAGCTGCAAGTGAAATTCTTGGTTTGCCTTTGGCGCAAGGCATCAAATCACTTCGCAACATCAAAGCAATTCCCGGCAGACTCGAAGAAGTGACGGTGTCAGGCTCGGCGCGGGTAATAGTGGATTACGCACACACTCCAGATGCCGTGGCTACGGCCTTAACAGCAATTAGTGAATCTGGTGCCAAGCAACTGATAACAGTCATTGGGTGTGGTGGCGACCGTGATTCCTCGAAGCGACCAATTATGGGAAAAGTTGCTGCGCAGTTATCAAGCATTGTGATTATCACAGATGACAACCCGCGATCCGAAGATCCCGCGAAAATCCGGAGCCAGATGATGGCAGGAATCGATTCTGAATCAACTAAAGTTTTTGACATAGCTAATCGTCGTGAGGCTATTGCGATGGCGTTAAGAATTGCCCAGCCTGATGATGTCATTGCCATCCTTGGTAAAGGGCACGAAACGGGACAAGAGATCAACGGCGAAGTTTTCCCCTTTGATGATCGCTTGGTAGCAGTACAGGAGTCAGCACTTGCCTGATTTAACACTTTCCGAAGTTGCTCAAGTTATTGATGGCCGCTTGATTGGTAAACCAAGTATTCGCATCACTGGAATATCTACTGATTCAAGAACGACTAAACCTGGTGATTTATTCTGCGCAATTTTAGGTGAACGCACTGATGGCCATGACCACATCCAACAAGCTAAAGAAAATGGAGCAGTTGCCTTCCTGACATCGCGAGAAATCTCTGGCGATCAAGTATTGGTTCCAAATGTTGTGGGTGAGCTTGATCCAGTTATAGTAGCTTTAGGAAAACTTGCAACGCACGTTCGTAACGCAATGACCAATGTTGAAGTTATTGGAATAACGGGATCTTCTGGAAAAACTTCGACTAAAGACATGATTGGTCAAGTACTTTCCTATGCTGGCGCAACGCATGCCCCGATTGGTTCACCAAATAATGAATTAGGTCTACCGCTAACTATTCTCACTACTCCACCTGGTACCCGATTTTTAGTTGCCGAGATGGGGATGCGAGGCTTGCACCATATTTCCTTGCTATGTGGAATTGCCCATCCCACAATTGGCGTCATCACCAATGTTGGCCAGGCCCACATCGGTGAAGTTGGAAGCATCGAAGGCATTGCGCAAGCAAAGTCTGAGTTAGT
Source organism: Candidatus Nanopelagicales bacterium (assembly GCA_041687715.1). Taxonomy (GTDB): domain Bacteria; phylum Actinomycetota; class Actinomycetes; order S36-B12; family UBA5976; genus UBA5976. The sequence goes on along the minus strand of JBDNJO010000085.1, from coordinate 11,355 downwards.
TCAAGCTTTATCTGATGCAGGGGTCGCAATATTAAATGCAGATGATGCGCGCGTACTTGCCATGCGAAGTTTAACTAAGGCAACTGTATTCACTTATGGATTTTCTGAACATGCCGACATCCGCGCTGAAAACGTATTGCTGACAAGTAACGGAACCTACGAATTTGATTTGGTTTATCTTGGCTATCGCGCATCAGCCAATGTTCCAATTCTGGGAGAACATAACGTGCTAAATGCGCTAGCGGCATCTGCTGTTGGTATTGCGGTAGGAATGGAAATATCCCAAATCGTAGAAGCACTTGCCGACTTAAAGCAGGTAAGCAAGTGGCGGATGGAAGTTCATCATTTGCCAGGAGACATCATGCTGATCAATGATGCCTATAACGCGAATCCCGAATCAATGACGGCGGCGCTCAATACGCTACAAAGCATTCCTGGCCGTGCCCGGACGTGGGCAGTCATCGGCATGATGCATGAACTAGGTGAGCAAGCCACTGAACTACATCACGGCGTCATTACGCATGGAACTCAAATCGGAATTTCACAATTAGTAGCTGTGGGCGCTAACGGGAAAATATATGGCGTTCCCGAACTTTCTGATCCAGCACAAAAAGCGGTGTGGTTACCCGATTTTCAAGCAGCAACCGACTACATTTGCAATGAAGTCGATTCTGGGGACATCGTCTTGTTTAAAGCCTCACGCTCTGAACAATTTGAAGTACTGGCATCGGATATTGAAGCTCGCCTGCGAACGAAGTGGAGCCAACAGTGAAGCTGGTAGTACTTGCGGGCGGACTAGCAACTTTATTTTCGCTAATCGGAACTCCACTACTTATTAATTTTTTACGTCGTCGTGGCATTGCCCAAGCGATTCGAGAATCAACTAGCGATGTCAACTATCCCGCGCATGGCAGCAAGCGTGGTACGCCATCAATGGGTGGAGTTGCGATTGTTGGATCGGTAGTTCTTGCATACTTCTTGGCACATTTGATTCTGATGCGACCACCAACAGTTTCTGGCTTACTTGCCATCTATTTAATGGTCACCTTGAGCTTGGTCGGTGTGGCTGATGACTACTTAAAGATCTTCAAACAACGCAGTACTGGTATTCGCGCGAGAACAAAGTTGCTCGGGCAAGCAGCAGCTGCACTTTCATTTGGCTTCATGGCAATTCAGTTTCCAGATGAGGGAAACAATATGCCTATTAGTAATGCTGTTTCATGGGTACGAGATACCGATTTGGTTTTACCATCGGCTATTCTGATTCTTTGGATCTGGTTTCTCGTAACTGGTATTTCAAATGGCGTAAATCTCACCGATGGTCTTGATGGTCTTGCAACTGGCACCGCTCTAGTTGCATTCATTGCGTACACAGTTATGTCGATTTGGCAGTATGGCCAAAGTTGCTTCTGGGGAGAAATCCCACGTTGTTACACGGTGCGCGATCCACTTGACTTAGCCGTTTTTGCAGCAGCCTGCGCAGGTGCTTGCTTTGGTTTTTTGTGGTGGAATTCCAGTCCAGCACGAATCTTCATGGGGGACACTGGTTCTCTTGCGCTCGGCGGCGGCATCGCGGCGCTTGCGTTAATGACGCGCACCGAACTCCTACTTATTTTAATTGGTGGCTTGTTCGTACTGATCACACTTTCGGTTATCACTCAAGTGGGTGTGTTTAAAGCAACTGGCCGCCGAGTCTTTCGCATGGCACCACTTCATCATCATTTCGAATTAAAGGGCTGGCCCGAAGTTCAAATTGTTGTGCGGTTCTGGATTATTCAAGGACTTTGCGTAGGTGCTGGAATGGCATTGTTCTACGCAGAATGGGTGCGTCAGTAAAAACCATGGCTTCCCTAGATGTTTCGCAGTTATCAAGAACCAGCGACTGGGCTAATGTTCGAGTCTGCGTTGTCGGGCTTGGCGTTGCGGGCTTTGCAGCAGCTGGTGCCCTAGTCAACTTAGGTGCCCACGTAATTGTGGTGGATGCGGCTACTGGCGATCGTCAACAAGAGCGCGCAACTATCTTAGAAATTCTTGGCGCCGATGTTCGCCTTGGTGATGACACCGAGTTGCCAACTGACATTGATTTACTTGTCTTGTCTCCTGGAGTATCGCCACTTGCCCCAATTGTTAAGTCCGCGCAACTTGTGGAACTGCCTATCTGGGGTGAACTTGAGCTTGCCTGGCGCTTAAGGGATCTAAATCATCCTGCGCCCTGGCTGGTAGTAACCGGCACGAATGGAAAAACAACCACAACATTAATGTTGGAATCTATTTTGTTGGCAGCTGGAAAGCGCACGGTAGCAGCTGGAAATATTGGCCGTTCACTTGTTGAGGTTGTAATGGATCCAACGCCTTGGGATGTTCTGGCTATTGAAGTAGGCGCGCCACAACTTCCATTTGTTCAGACGATGTCGCCGCAGGCTGCCGTTTGTTTAAACCTTGCATCAGACCACATCGATTTGTTTGGTTCATTTGAGGCGTACCGCGATGCGAAAGCCCGAATTTACGAACGCTGTCAGGTGGCTGCGATATTCAATGTTGCTGATGAAGAAACAATTCGCATGGTCGAGCAAGCTGAAGTAATGGAAGGCTGTCGAGCCATTGGTTTTACTTCTGGTATTCCAGACATATCTATGGTCGGAGTTGTTGAAGAGTTTCTGGTTGATCGCGCTTTTCTGGATAATCGTAAAGACGCCGCACTCGAGCTTGCCGAAATTACAGATTTAGCCACTCCTGCAACACACAACGTTTTGAATGCACTGGCTGCATGCGCGTTAGCTCGCGCACATGGCATAGATGCTCGCGCTATCCGTGATGGATTGCGTGCTTGGGAGCCAGCTCCACATCGAATTTCGCACGTCGCGCGTATTAAAGATGTGGATTACATCGATGACTCCAAGGCAACCAACACCCACGCAGCTGCCACTTCATTAACTGCATATGGATCTGTGGTTTGGATTGCTGGTGGCATGGCAAAAGGTCAAGATTTTGATCAACTCGTTCTTGATACTGCGCATCGAATGCGCGCTGTTGTGCTTCTAGGAGTTGATCAAGAACTCATTGCTGATGCGCTTAACCGACACGCACCGAATGTCCCAATTCATCGCGTAACAACAAAGGAAACTAATGCAATGGAGATAGTTGTGGGCAAGGCAGCAAGCCTGGCCCAGGCTGGTGACACAGTTCTCCTTGCCCCAGGATGCGCATCTTGGGACATGTTTCAGGATTATGCAGCTCGCGGAGATGCATTTGCAACAGCAGTAAAGGCGCTTCCCCAATGACAACAAATCGCTCCGTAAAAGAACGCAAATTCGAAGGCGGAATTGCCGCTCGACTTGAACATCCCATGGTGCATTATCAAATCCTGTTAGGTGCCACTGGCTTCTTGCTAACACTGGGCGTTGTAATGGTTGCTTCTTCTTCCAGCGTTTTTTCCTACCAGCAAAATGACGGGAACTCTTGGGCGCTAGCAACGAGACAACTTATTTTTGCTGCACTTGGCGTATTTCTAATGATGGCTGTTTCTAAAATGCATGTTGACTCAATTCGACGCTGGGCTACTTTGTTCATGGTGGGAGTCGGAATTTTGCTGGTTGCAGTTCTCATAATTGGAACTGCTCGTTATGGTCAAAAAAACTGGATCGAGTTTGGCGGCCCATTTCGAATCCAACCATCCGAGTTTGCAAAGTTAGCAGTGGTTTTGTGGGGCGCTGATATTTTGGATAAAAAATATCATTTGCTCGAGCAGCGCAATCATTTAGTAGTGCCACTTGTTCCAGTTTGTTTAACGGTTCTTGTTTTGATTATGTTGCAGGGTGACTTGGGAACAGCAATGGTCATGATGCCGATCATGGCTTCACTTCTTTATTTCGTCGGAGCGCCTCGTAAATGGTTCGCTGCAATTGCGGTTGCTGGGCTATCAGCAATTGCGGCGCTTTCAATTGCGGCTCCATATCGAATGGCAAGATTTACTTCCTGGCTAGATCCGTTCGCAGATGCGCAAGGAACTGGGTTTCAAGTTATTCGAGGCCAGCAAGCACTTGGTTCTGGTGGTTGGTGGGGCGTTGGCCTAGGCGGCTCCCGTGAAAAATGGGGAACCCTGCCAGAGGCGCATACTGACTTTATATATGCAGTCATCGGCGAAGAGCTTGGCATCTTAGGAACCATGACAGTGCTGATACTTTTCATAACAATTGCAGTCATTGGATTGCGAATTGCTCGAAGTACTAATGAAGCTTTCATTCAAATTGCTGCACTGGGAATCTTAACTTGGATAGTTGTTCAGGCGCTGGTGAATATCGGCGCAGTTCTTGGAATCCTGCCAATTACCGGTGTCCCACTTCCAATGGTTAGTTATGGCGGGTCCTCACTCATTCCGAGTTTGGTTGCCATGGGTGTCTTGATGGCTTTTGCCAAACATGAAGCTGTGATGCAAAGTCAGCGCCACTAGGTTTTAAATTATGAATTGGAAAACTTTGTGAACATAGTCCTTGCGGGCGGAGGCACTGCAGGTCACATTGAACCAGCACTAAATTTGGCTGATCATCTTAAAATCATTGATCCCAATATAAGAATTACGGTGCTAGGAACCTCACGTGGACTTGAAGTTGATTTAGTTCCGGCCAGAGGCTACAAGTTGGAATTGATTCCAGCAGTTCCACTACCTCGAAAACTAAGTGGCGACTTAGTGACGCTGCCAACTCGCTTGCGATCGGCAATTGCGCAAACTCGAAAATTACTGTTGGACCTACAAGCTGATGTCGTCGTTGGGTTTGGTGGGTATGTATCGATACCCGCGTATTTAGCAGCGCGCGGGGTAGTTCCAATCGTTGTGCACGAAGCAAATGCTCGAGCTGGCTTAGCAAACCGAGTTGGCGCTAGATTCGCTGCTGCTGTGGCTGAAACGGTGCCAGGTAGTTTGCCGCGCGCACAACTAATTGGAATTCCACTGCGCAAAGTCATGGAGGATTTGGATCGAGCAAAATCTCGTAATCAAGCCCGAGAATTTTTTGGAATTTCCCAAGATGCGAAATGTATTTTAGTTTTTGGCGGATCCCAAGGTTCGGTAAAACTTAATTCCGTGATTGCTGATTGCTTAAACAATGGCAACTTGAACGACTTCTCGGTGATTCATTTGGTCGGTCAAAAAAACGAGTTCCAAAACCCAGCAACTTCGCGTTACTTTCCCTTGAACTATTTAGCTCGTATGGATTTGGCATATTCTGCTGCTGATTTTGTGATTGCTCGTGCGGGCGCGATGACAGTTGCTGAGTTAACTGCAGCTGGACTACCAGCATGTTTTGTGCCACTTCCAATTGGGAATGGCGAACAGAGTTTAAATGCCGGGCCAGTAGTTAATGCCGGTGGTGCATTGCTAATTTCAGATGTTGAATTCACTGCCGAATTTGTCGACAAGCAGATTGCCCCAATTTTGCGTAACGACAGTGCCTTAGCCGCCATGTCTAAAGCCAGCGCTTCATTAGGGCACAAAGATGCAGCCGCAGCCCTTTGCGACCTCGTTTTATCCGTAGTACGAAATACTTAAGACATGACGTACTTAACTGGGCGAATCCACATAATTGGAATCGGTGGCGCTGGTATGAGTGGCATTGCCCGAGTGCTGCTAGCTCGTGGCATCGAAGTCTCTGGTAGCGATGCAAAAGATTCACGGCGCCTGCAAGCATTAAAGCCACTTGGCGCAAACGTTTATGTTGGCCACGATGAAAATCAATTGGAGTTGGCGGGTGCATTGCCATCGTGCGTTGTGGTCTCCACAGCAATTGGCACAGAGAATCCAGAAGTACTAAAAGCAACTCAACTTGGGATTCCAGTCATAAATCGAGCCACTGCGCTCGCTGAGTTACTAATCGGTTCCACCACAATTAGCGTGGCTGGAACACATGGAAAAACCACCACAACTTCAATGGTGACTGTCATATTGCAAAATGCTGGCAAGGACCCATCTTTTGTCATTGGCTCGGAGATGAATGAATCGGGGAGTAATGCCCACCAAGGTTCGGGCGATCTGTTTGTTGTCGAAGCAGATGAAAGTGATGGCACATTTTTAGTTTTGCCAACTACTTATGCCATCGTCACAAACGTAGAAGCTGACCATTTAAATTACTGGGAGTCACTTGCTGCTATTGAACAAGCATTCGTTGACTTTATGGTGGGCACTAAAAGTAACGGTGGCTCTGCAATAGTTTGTGGCGATGATGCTGGCGCTCGCGAAGTTGCTAAACGTGCAGAAAAGCTTGGCGCAAAGATAATCACTTATGGGCAAGGCGCGGATAACGACGCAGTACTAACTTTGCTCCCTAGTGGCAGCGTTGGCTCAGAATTTACAATTCGCTTCAAAGAACAAACGCATGGTCCGATTAAGTTACTCGTACCAGGAGTTCATAACGCCCTAAATGCCACAGCCGCTTTTATCGCAGCACTTGAACAAGGTTGTAGTTCACAAGATTGTGTTGCTGGGTTGCAAGGTTTCACTGGAACACATCGCAGATTTGAATTCCGTGGTGAAGTAAGTGGCGTCCGGGTTTTTGATGATTACGCACATCATCCAACTGAAATCGACGCCGTATTGCGCGCTGCCCGTACCGTAGTTGGATCTGGCCGGGTGCTTGCGGCTTTCCAGGCACATCATTACTACCGCACTGCACTTTTTTCTAAAGAATTTGGACAAGCACTTGGCTTGGCAGATTTCGTCGTTGTCTTGGAAGTATTTGCTCCCGGCGAAACTCCGATTCCAGGAGCCTCCGGTAGCACTATGGCTAACAATGTTTCGTTGGCACCAGAGCAAGTTATATTCGAACCTTCATGGTCACAAGTTGCTGGACATTTGGCGAATTACGCACAACCAGGTGACATCATTATGACGCTTGGTGCGGGGGACATTGGAATGATGTGCCCTGAAATTCTCACGCTCTTAGATTCCAAGTAACAACATGTCCCAAACCGTTCGCTCAGCGAATCCAAAAAATGTTCGCAAATCAAAAGTGCCTTGGTTGATTTGGTTAATTCTCGTGCTTGCAGTTTCGGGCTGGTGGAGCCTTTACCAATCAAAATGGTTTATTGCCGAAGGTGTAACGGTAACTGGAAACTCCCGCCTCACAGTTGAACAAATTTCTGGCATCGCAGCAGTTCCAATCGGGAATTCCTTGATGTCGATAAACACAGCCACCATGACAGAGCAACTAATGGCATTGCCAGAAATTAAAGTTGCAACTGTTGAACGCGGCTGGCCACACACTATTTTGATTAAAGTAACGGAGCGAAATCCGATTGCAGTTGCTGCCACAGTCAGTGGCTTTAATTTAATTGATGCCGAGGGGCAAAACGCTGGTGTGGTAGTGGCGCCACCTGCAGGACTACTTGTTATTTCAGCGCAGCCAGATAGCAATGCAATGTTGGGCGCAATTCAAACATTGGCAGCCATACCTGCGCAGTGGCAGTTAACTGGGTTAGCAGCACCTTCCCAAGACAGCATCGTAGCCACGTTAGGTAGTGGCGCAGTAATTACTTTTGGTTCTGGCGAAAGAGCAGCTGACAAAGTCGAAGTAGCCCAAGCGCTAATGGACAAGGGTTACACCGTGATAAATGTCAGTGCTCCGGATGCCGCCACAGTTGTGAAATAACTATTTTTATTTGAGCTAAGCAAAGTTCGACACGCCAGCGTTAAATCAAGCGATTCTCCTTATTTAGCCCGTAACTTGTATCTGCACTTAGTTGACATAACTTTAAGGCTCTAGATGAGGTTGAGAGTTGTTTACTAAGTCGTAGCAACCAAGATTGCTACTTAAAGTTTCAAACATCAACTTCCAGAGAGGCAAGCATCATGGCTGCACCGCAGAATTATTTAGCTCTTATCAAAGTCGTAGGTATCGGTGGCGGTGGCGTAAATGCAATCAATCGAATGATTGAAGCAGGGCTAAAGGGTGTGGAGTTCGTTGCTATTAATACTGATGCGCAAGCATTATTAATGAGCGATGCTGACGTCAAGCTTGATATTGGTAGGGACCTAACTCGTGGCCTAGGCGCTGGCGCCGACCCAGAAATTGGTCGTCAAGCAGCACTTGATCACCGCGAAGAAATTGAAGAGGTGCTGCGCGGCGCAGACATGGTCTTTGTTACCGCAGGTGAAGGTGGCGGTACTGGAACCGGTGGCGCACCAATAATTGCAAAGATCGCGCGCGATATGGATGCCTTAACTATTGGAGTGGTAACTAAACCATTTAGTTTTGAAGGAAAACGCCGATCAGCACAAGCTGATGACGGTATTGATCTACTTCGCTCGGAAGTTGACACTTTAATTGTGATCCCAAATGATCGCTTACTTGAATTAGCTGACAACGGCATCAGCGTTATTGATGCATTCCGTCACGCTGACTCAGTATTGCTCCAAGGCGTGAGCGGCATTACCGACTTAATAACTACTCCTGGATTAATTAACTTAGATTACGCAGATGTGCGAAGCGTTATGAAAGATGCTGGCAGCGCTTTGATGGGAATCGGATCAGCGCGTGGCCCAGATCGCGCAATCGAAGCTGCGCGTCAAGCAATTTCAAGTCCACTACTTGAAGCAAGCATTGAAGGCGCCCGTGGTGTTTTGATGTCGATCTCTGGTGGCAGCGATTTGGGGCTATTCGAAATTAATGAAGCAGCCCGAATGGTGCAAAGTGCAGTTCATCCTGATGCCAACATTATTTTTGGTGCAGTAATTGATGACACGCAAGGCGACCAAGTTAAAGTCACTGTGATTGCTGCCGGGTTTGATGGCGGCGCACCACCTTCAAACCGTTCAACTTCGCCATTGTCAAAGCAAGTTCTTGATGAGACGCCGCTAGCAGCAGCAGTTGCAAATGATTTAGCGCGTGATGGAAGTGCAGGTTCAATTCCAGTTACGCCAGATTTTTATTCGAGCGGAGCATTTGGCGCAGGCCAGGTATCGGATGAAGATGACAACTTCGACAATTTGTTTGGCGAGGCACCAACTAACGGATCTAACTCGAGCCAAGTTCAAGATGACGAAGAGTCCACAGACTCTGGTGACTTGGACGTACCTGATTTTCTTCGCTAGAAATTTCTCGAAACTAGCGTTAGTTAATTAATGCCGAGCCCGCCGCAAGTTTTTGATCAGATCACATTTTCTAATGTAAGTGTCATTTCCTTTAGCAAATTCGGGGGCTCAAGCTCGGCGCCCTTTAATTCATTTAATCTTGCAGATTATGTTGGCGATGATCCAGCTGCAGTGCGTAGAAATCTAGACATAGTTGCCTTGTTGGCAGGCACACCCGATGTCTGCGTAATGTCAGCAATCCACGGCAACAAAGTCAACGTTGTAGCCAGCGCGGGAACTGCGCCAAGTGGTGATGGTCTCGTGACTAAAGAATCCGATCTGGCGCTGCTTGCGTTAGCAGCAGATTGCGTTGGCTTCGCGTTAGTAGATCCGATTTCTGGCGTGATTGCAGTAGGACATGCTGGGTGGCGCGGGGTACTTGCAGATGTCATGCAATCTGTAGTCGATGCCTTTGTATTAAATGGTGGCGAGCTTGCCCAAACTAAAGCAGTCATCGGTCCAGCCATTTGTGGCAGCTGTTATGAAGTACCAAGCGAGCGAGTTTCGCAATTCAGGAAGCAACTCCCGGCGGCAGTTTTCGATGATACGCACTTAGACCTGCGCGCTGGAGTGCGAAGCGTTCTGGCAAAGCAAATTGAACAGATTCATGAATTCCCGGGCTGCACCCAAGAAAATGAAAACTTATTTTCCTACCGAAAGGCAAATGGTAAGCCCACTGGTCGTGGTGGATTGTTAGTTGTTCGCTCTGGTTCCTAGAGTGGTGGGTATGGAACGCAAACTTCATTTGCAAAACAACTTGGAATTAGTAACCCAAGAAATTGCAGCTGCCTGTGCTGCGGCGCACCGCTCGCCAAGTGAAGTGACGTTAATCGTTGTGACTAAAACTTGGCCAGCATCTGATGTGAAACTTTTGGCAGGACTCGGTGTAACCGATGTAGGGGAGAACCGCGACCAGGAAGCAAAACCTAAATCTGATGAAGTTAAAGATCTAAATTTAACTTGGCATGCAATCGGGCAACTACAAACTAATAAAGCAAAGAGTGTGGCGACTTGGGCAGATGTGGTGCACAGCGTTGATCGTTCTGACTTAGTAAACGCACTTGGCAAGGCAGTCCTTACCCGCACGACGCCGTTAGCCGCTTTGATTCAGGTCGACTTGGATCCAAGTCCAAAAGATAATCGCGGCGGCGCAATGCCAAATCAAGTTATAGATCTTGCTGAACAAATTATGCAAACTCCAGGCCTGGAACTTCAGGGCGTAATGGGTGTTGCGCCACTGGGCGGAGATGATGCCCAGGCTTTCGCGCTCTTGCAGGATATTTCCGCGCAAGTGCAACAGCGCAATCCGAAAGCTGATTGGATTTCGGCGGGCATGAGTGGCGACTTTGAAACTGCCCTTAAATTTGGCGCGACACACCTAAGAATTGGGTCATCTATCCTCGGAAATCGAGGGTTTCAAGGGTAAGTTCGTTAGTAATTAACCCTGCAAGGAGCTAACCCCATGGCTAACGCAATGCGCAAAATGGCTGAGTACCTCGGTCTTGTCGACGGCGGCGAATATGCCGATGAATTTGGCGAATATGCCGAGTTCGACGGTCAAGATGAACAAGTTGCTCGCCCGATGGCAAGTAACTCCGGTTACGAGCGCGCCGTAAGCCAGAATGAGAATTCCTACGTAGCGCCAACTCGCACAGCGCAGCCACTTGCCGATGTTTACCGCATCACAACTTTGCACCCACACACTTACAACGATGCTCGCCGAATTGGCGAAGAGTTTCGCGTTGGCACACCAGTGATCATGAATTTAAGTGACATGGATGATGCTGATGCCAGACGCATTGTTGATTTCTCAGCTGGCTTAGCATTTGGCTTGCATGGAACTATTGAAAAAGTTACTAAAGGTGTATTTTTACTTTCACCTGCCAACGTTGACATTGGCGCAGCAGCTCGCGCACAACTTCGTGAAGATCCCTTTTTCAACCAGAGCTAACTCTGATCCACTGTGTCAATAATCGCCTCGTTTATTTCATCTTTACTAAATCTTTATGTCTTAGTGCTGATAACGCGACTGGTTTTGGAATACGTTGCAATCTTCGCCCGCGATTGGCGTCCTCGTGGGCCCCTACTTTTACTGAGTGAAACCGTATTTACCCTCACTGATCCACCGCTTAAGGCGATTCGAAAAGTGGTACCTAATTTGCGAATTGGCAGTATTTCGCTGGATCTGTCTTTTCTTATCTTGCTCTTTGCGATCTCAATTACCCGTGGGGTTT
>JBDNJO010000084.1:0-9028 GCA_041687715.1 Candidatus Nanopelagicales bacterium | reverse complement strand
CAGTCGTTACGCAAAGTGAAGAACGGGTTGTTGTTGGCGGCACATCAAATTTGGCGCGCGTTGGCGAGGACTTCACTGCAACCGTTGGCCCAGTTCTCGAGGCACTTGAAGAACATGTCGTATTACTTCGATTGTTCGGTGAAGCAGCCGCTCCTGATTCTCTAACGGTTCGCATTGGTCATGAAAATTCTGTCGAAGAGCTGCAGCGCGCATCAGTTGTGACAGTTGGATATGGTTCTGGTGATCAAGCATTAGCCACTATGGGAATTTTGGGACCAACCCGAATGGACTACGCGGGATCAATGGGCGCAGTGCGAGCGGTAGCTCGTTACGTTGGCCAGATATTGCAGGATCAATAACATGGCTGATTATTACAAGACACTTGGCGTGCAAAGCGATGCTACGCCCGAAGAAATTAAACGTTCGTATCGCAAGTTAGCTCGCGAGCTTCACCCAGATGTAAATCCTGGGGCGGATGCGGGCGAGAAATTCAAAGAAGTCACTGCTGCTTACGAAGTTTTATCAGATCCGCAAAAGCGTGAAATGTATGACCTTGGCGGGGATCCCTTCTCATCAGGCGGCGGATTTAATTCCGCAGCAGGCTTTGGCTTTGGCGACATAGTTGATGCATTTTTTGGTGGCGGTGGACAACGCGGCCCACGTTCGCGAAAGCGTCGAGGTCAGGATGCCCTTATTCGACTGCAGGTAACGCTAGAAGAAGCAGCGTTTGGTACAACGCGCGAATTCGTTGTCGATACTGCCGTAGTTTGTTCGACTTGCACTGGACAAGGTACAACTTCAGGAGCAGCGATTGTTGATTGCTCAATGTGCGCAGGTCGCGGCGAAGTGCAGTCGGTCCAGAAATCATTCCTAGGTCAAGTTATGACTTCACGGCAATGCCCACAGTGTCAAGGCTTTGGAACATTGAATCCTCATCCGTGTTCCGAGTGCGCGGGCGATGGCCGAGTTCGCACCAGAAGCACAATGTCAGTTCAGATTCCGCCGGGCGTTGAAGGTGGAACTCGAATTCAAATGACCGGTCAAGGCGAAGTTGGCCCAGGGGGTGGACCTGCAGGAGATTTGTATGTGGAGTTAATTGAAATCCCACATGCAGTTTTCGCTCGTCGGGGAGATCAGCTGCATGCAACTATGTCGTTACCAATGACTGCTGCAGCCTTAGGCGCAACTATGGAACTTGAGACTCTGGATGGCGCGGTTCCAATTCACATCAAAGCTGGAACTCAATCTGGCGCAACCGTCACGCTGCGTGGTCAAGGTATGCCGAGACTTCGTAGTTCGGGTAGGGGCGATTTAGTCGTCCACTTAGATGTCTTGACGCCAACAAATTTAGATACCGCTCAAGAGGAGTTAATGCGTCAGCTTGCAACGCTGCGCGACGAAGAAGCCCCTATGGCACAGCTACATGAACAATCATCAAGTCTGTTTGGCAAACTAAAGGATGCGTTTACTACCCGATGAGCGCGGCAGAGTTTCTAATAAGTCCTGGCGAAATTACGAGTGAGACAAAAACATTTACGCTTGCCGGAGAAGAAGGTCGTCACGCAGCAACCGTAAAGCGCATGCGCACTGGCGAGATTATAAATTTGTGTGACGGGCAGGGAATCCGCGCGATTGCAGCGGTTACAAAAGTTCACAAACACAGCATTGACGTAGACATAACAAGCGTTAGTTTCGAAGAGGCTCCAGAACCAAGATTTGTTGTCGTGCAAGCTCTTGCAAAAGGTGAACGAGCAGAACTTGCAGTTGAGATGCTCACAGAGGTCGGCGCTGATGCCATAATTCCCTGGAAGGCCGAACACTCAATTGGAAAGTGGGATGCCGACAATAAGGGACTTGAAAAATGGCGCCGCACTTCACGAGAATCTTCCAAGCAATCACGTCGTGCTTGGATCCCAGAAATTTCAGCGCTACACACAACTGCAGAGATTTGTGAATTAATGTCGAAAGCACAAAGCGTTTTCGTATTACATGAAAGTGCAGACCAAGCACTTGCAGCGTGCGCCATTCGTGAACAAGGCACCATCATGTTGGTAGTTGGACCAGAAGGCGGAATCTCACCTGACGAGTTAGCGGCTTTTGCCGCCGCTGGGGCCAGGGTTGTGCACATGGGAGCGAGCGTAATGCGCACTTCAACAGCAGGGGCGATTGCAGTGGGCGGATTATTAATGCGAAGCCAGCGCTGGTCGTAAGGAAACTCATGAGTGATTGTTTGTTTTGCAAAATCGCATCTGGTGAAATCCCAGTTGAAGTCATTCTCGAAACTGATGCAGTGTTGGCCTTTCGCGACATCGACCCACAAGCTCCAACTCATGTATTAGTAATTCCACGGGAACACTTTGCAGATGCGAATGCTCTCGCAAACCAGAATCCAGGTCTAGCTGGTGAGGTACTTGCCTTGGCGACCCAAGTTGCAACTCACGAAGGACTTGAATCCGGTTATCGAATTGTGACAAATACGGGACCTGATGGTGGTCAATCTGTTGACCATATTCACTTACATGTATTGGGTGGAAGGCCATTAACTTGGCCGCCAGGGTAGTTATTTCACTGCTTCTGGACTTGGTAAAAATTAGCACAATCTAATTAGTGCCATAGAATTAGCGCAAATGACCGCATCACCATCGACCTCTCACTTAGTTGTAGTAATTCCAACTGCCACCCCAATGGTTTCGGTCACAGGGGCTCGCGACGAGTTAATTAAGGTTATTGAAAAATCGTTTTCTGACTGTGTAATTTTGGTCCGCGGCAACGAAATCAGACTTGATGGACCAAAGCCAAGTGTTTCTTTAATTGAAACTTTGATTTCTGAGATGTTGGTCGTGCTGCGAACTGGCCAGGGTCTAACCCCTGAATCTGTTGAACGCTCTATTTCAATGTTGCGTTCAGATGTTCGTCCAGCTGATGTTTTAACTTCTAACATTTTGTCTAATCGCGGTAAAACGATTAGAGCTAAGACGCTTAACCAAAAGCGGTACGTCGATGCGATAGATGAAAACACCGTGGTTTTTGGAATTGGTCCAGCTGGTACTGGAAAAACTTATCTAGCTGTGGCAAAAGCAGTTCAAGCTCTGCAGAGTAAACAAGTTTCGCGAATCATTCTTACTCGCCCTGCGGTAGAGGCTGGTGAACGTCTTGGATTCCTTCCGGGTACTTTGAGCGAAAAGATTGATCCTTACCTTCGTCCGTTGTACGACGCGTTACACGACATGGTTGATCCAGATTCAATTCCGCGACTTATGACGAGCGGGGTTATTGAAGTTGCCCCACTTGCTTACATGCGTGGGCGAACACTAAACGATGCATTTATTATTTTGGACGAAGCCCAAAACACTTCAGCTGAACAAATGAAAATGTTTTTGACTCGACTTGGCTTTGGTTCAACCATGGTAATCACTGGCGACGTAACACAGATCGACTTGCCAAGTGGAACAACAAGCGGATTGCGGGTTGTACGCGATATTTTAGAAGACATTGATGATGTTGCATTTTGTGAATTAACTTCAACGGATGTTGTGCGACATAAATTAGTTGGCCAGATCGTCGATGCCTATGGACGATATGAAGAAAAACGTTCGGCCCAAGACCCTAGATTTGAACGCAGGAATTCTTAACAATGTCAGTTGATGTAAATAATGAATCTGATTTTGAGGTTAATGAATTAGAAATCTCAGCACATGCCGCATTTTTATTGCGCAGCCTGCACATCAATCCAGCCTCTGAATTGTCAGTAATGCTGGTAGATGAAGTTGCTATGACCGCACTGCACGAAAAGTTCATGGACGAACCTGGCTCAACTGATGTATTAAGTTTTCCAATGGACGAACTTCGTGCTGGAACATCTGATAAACCCAGCGAAGAAGGAATTCTTGGTGACGTTGTGCTGTGTCCCGCAGTTGCTGCCCGCCAAGGTGAACAAGCTGGACACTCAATGGAAGTCGAACTTCGTCTGTTGCTTACGCATGGAGTTTTGCATTTACTTGGGCATGATCATGAAGAGCCTGACGAACACAAAGTCATGTTTAGTTTGCAAGCAGAGCTGCTCGCGCAATGGGAAGGCGAGCGAAATGCTCGTGGTTTGAAGTGAACTCAAATATTTTGCAATTAGTAATTGCGACGCTTATGGTACTTGCGGCTGCTGGTTTAGTTGCTGCAGAGACAGCCTTAGCTCGAGTTAGTAAAGCCACGATCGAGCAGTTGCGCAAAGACGGAAACCGAAAAGCCGGTCGCCTTTCTAAATTGCTTGATGATCGCGCCAAATACGTTAACTCGCTTCTTTTCGCCAATCTGACGCTGTCTACGATTTCCGTTGTCTTGGTGACAACCGCTTTCCTACAGATTTTTGTCGATGACAACACTTCGTTAATAGTCACTTCTATCGTCATGGTCTTAGTCGGCTACATTTTGCTTGGCGTAGCGCCGCAAACAATCGGTCGACAGCGCGCTGATTCAATCGCACTTGCAACAGTTCGGATAACGCAACTAGTAACCGTGGTATTTGGTCCGCTTTCAAAACTTTTTATTCTGGTCGGTAATGCCATAACGCCAGGTCAAGGTTTTCGTGAAGGTCCGTTTTCAACACAGGCGGAACTGCGCGAGTTAGTAGACATGGCTGGGGCTGACTCAGTAATTGAAGATGATGAGCGCCAAATGATTCACTCGGTGTTCGAATTAGGTGACACCGTGGCGCGTGAACTTATGGTTCCTAGAACTGAAATGGTTTGGATTGAAACCCACAAGACGCTGCGTCAAGCCATGTCACTTGGGTTGCGCTCGGGTTATTCGCGTATCCCGGTTGTGGGTGAGGGAATTGATGACATTGTCGGCGTAATTTACGTAAAAGACATTGCGCGTCGGGTTTTTGAGCATCAAGAATCGCAAACTACTGAGCGAGTTATAGATTTAATGCGTCCAGCATTCATGGTTCCTGATAGTCGAAGTGTCGATGAGTTGTTGCGGGATATGCAAAATGCTCGGACTCACTTGGCAGTGCTTGTTGATGAATACGGCGGTACTGCAGGGCTAGTTACCATCGAGGATGTGCTTGAAGAAATCGTTGGTGAAATTGCAGATGAGCATGATGTCTTGGGTTCAGAAATTGAGGAACTCGCAAACGGCGAGTATCGAATAAGTTCTCGAATTTCTGTCGCTGACCTTGCAGAGTTACTTGCCATTGAAATTGACGACGAGGGTGTTGATACCGTTGGCGGGCTGATGGCTAAGCAACTGGGCATTGTTCCGATTCCTGGAGCAACTGTAGAGATTTCAAACTGGACATTAACGGCGGAATCGACAGCTGGGCGACGCCATCGCATCGATACCGTATTGATTTCTAGAGATAACTTCTCAGATGAGACTGAAGTCAGCGAATATGACGCAAGTTAGTTGGACTCCTGAAGACGACAAACTTGTAACCCTTGCAAAAGGTGCGCGGAGTCGGATCGAAGCTGATTCTGGCGCTGCCGTTCGTGATACCACCGGTCGCACTTATTCGAGTGCAAATGTGGCTAGAGACAACCTAGTTCTATCTGCAGTTCAACTAGCCGTTGGACAAGCAGTTGCCTCAGGCGCAGTAGGTATTGAAGCAGTAGTAGTAGTTGGCGATACAGATCAACTTGCTACTCATGATATTGAAATAGTGCGCTCAATTGGTGGCCCTGGTGTGCCGGTGCATATTGTGGGAGCAACTGGCGAGCCTGTTAGATCTCAATTAACGTGACAACAACCTCTGTAAGAGGAAATCGTCTTGCGGTCGCTTCTGTTTTATTGGCGTGCGCCTTATTTAGTACAAGTGCGACTAGTAGAGCGTATTTAGATTTCCCTGGCACCAGCATTTCGGTAGGGGCTTGGCGCGTTTTTCTTGGTGGAATTGGCCTCGCAACGTTTGTTGGCCTTAAGTATGGTTTTGCAAGCATGTTTAGATTGGTAAAAGAACCAACGGTTTGGGTCATGGCAGTTGCGGTCTTGGCATATCAGATCTCATTCTTTATTGGGGCAGCGCGCATTGGTGTGGCAATGGGAACTCTTGGTGCGTTAGCTACGGCGCCATTTTTTGCAGGACTTCTTGGTTGGACTGTTGGAACTGGCAAACCAACAAAGGTATGGGTGGTCTCAACTCTGCTTGGAGTTATTGGGCTTGCACTAATCACTGGGGTTACTGAAGTTCGTGACAACCTTGGTTTTTTTGCAGTGTTTGTTTCGGGGGTAATGTACGCAGTCTTTACCGTTTTTGGAGTGCGATTAGCTCGTACCCACAGCATTTCTGGAGTTCAAGTTCTGGGGGCAGTATTTGGAATTGGCGCAGTACTATCGTTACCAATAGTTCTGCTTACAAGTTCTTGGATTAACAATGGAATTTATGTTGGCTTTGTTTTATACATTGGCCTTGCTACAACAGCATTAGGTTATATTTTGTTTGGAAATGGCTTAACTCATTTAAGCCCAGGTACTGTATCAACCCTCACACTTGCCGAGCCAGTGCTTGCAACAGTTCTTGGCGTCTTCATTTTGAGCGAACCAATGAATTTGCTGGGTTGGGTTGGCTGCGCCACAATAATTTCAGCGCTTGCCCTACTAGGTATCGTTGAGACAGGAAGTAAATCAACGAAACAACAGGAGCGAACAAATGCGTAGCGGTTTTGCCTGCATTGTGGGTCGTCCTAACGTTGGTAAGTCCACACTGACAAATGCGCTAGTTGGACAAAAAGTTGCAATCACTTCAGATCGACCACAAACTACTCGGCACACAATTCGGGGCATTATTACTCGCCCACAGGGTCAACTTATTTTGATCGATACTCCAGGAGTGCATAAACCAAAGACGTTGCTAGGTGAACGTTTAAACGCATTGGTTGCAGACACGTGGTCAGAAGTGGATGTCGTAGTCATGTGTTTTCCGGCCAACGAAGCTATCGGACCTGGTGATCGCTTTATTGCCGAGCAAATTGCAGCAATACCTCGGGTGCGCAAAGTTGCAGTTGTGACAAAAACTGACACCACTGACAAGCAAAAGATCGGTGAGCAGTTACTAGCTGTTCAAGGGCTAGGGCAGGAACTTGGAATTGATTGGGCCGAACTCGTTCCGGTTTCGGCGGTAGGTGATGATCAAGTTGATCTTTTGAGCGAGTTATTGCTGGGCATGCTGCCTGAAGGTCAGATTCTTTACCCTGATGGTGAGATTACAGATGAACCAGAACTTGTGATGATTGCCGAGTTGATTCGTGAAGCTGCGCTTGAAGGTGTGCATGACGAACTTCCACACTCAATCGCTGTGGTTATTGACGAAATGGCGATGCGCGCTGATCGATCACCAGATAAACCACTTATGGACATTTATGCCTTGATTTATGTAGAGCGTGATAGTCAAAAGCACATCGTGATTGGCAAGGGCGGCGAACGCTTAAAGGTAGTAGGCACTCAATCTCGGATTGCGATTAGCAAAATGTTGGGTGTCCCTGTGTTTTTAGACATTCGAGTAAAAATCGCCAAAGACTGGCAACGAGATCCAAAACAATTATCCAAGCTTGGGTTTTAAGATAACTACGGTTTATTCAGGCTGTTCGTTAGCAAGAAGGTTATTGTCATCCAACTCTGCAATTAGCTCGTATCGCTTACCGTAGGTATCGAGCAAAGCGACCATTGCAGCTGCGATGGGAACTGACACAAAGGCACCAACTACACCAAACAAATTTGCAAAGACAATAACTGAGCCAAAGGCTACGGCGGGATGAATGTCCATAGTAATTTTGCTAAGTCGAGGCGAAATTAGATAGTTTTCTAATTGCTGGTAGAGCGCGGCAAATATAATTATGTATAGTGCCAATTTTGGATCTGTGAAAACTACAAACAGTACTGGAATTAAAATACCTAAGTAAGTTCCAATTGTTGGAATAAATTGACTTGTTATTCCAGTAATGATTGCCAGTGGCAGCCAATAAGGCACTCCAATAATGGAAAAGAAAATTGCGTGCGCAGTTCCACAAGCTATTGCCATGATGAGCTTAGAAATGACATAGCCACCAGTTTTCTTCACGGTGATGTCCCAAGTTGTATCAAGGACATGCTGGGCCTTTGGGCTCATCATGCTGCCGATTTGCCGCCGCAGGCGCGGGGCATCTGCCGAAAAGTAAAAAACAAATAGAGCTAATGTGAGAACTTGGAATAGCGCCCCAATGATTCCTGAAATCACACCAACAATGCCACCAGCAAAATTCCCAGCAGCGCCAGCTAGCTGAGCAGGCTGGATATTTAATTGATTGATGACGGTATTTGGATCAAGTTGCGCGTTGAATGTCTCGTTAATCCAAGCCGTAAGGTTTTTCACAGTTTCCGGTAAATTCGAAATCAATGAAGTGGCTTGGGAAAATAGAATTCCACCAAATAGCGTCAAGAAGCCTATTACTACAAGGAAAATACCGAACATAACGAGTCCAGTAGCTGCGCCGCGACGCCAGCCTCGATTAGCTAAGGCAGATACGGCCGGCTCCATGGCTATTGCAATTAATAACGAAACAGCAAGTAGCAAAATGAAATTAAGGTTTTCGCTAAAAATCCAAAATCCAATCGTTGCCATTGCAATGAAAATAACTAATGTGCGCAATACCCACTTGATAGATGCCTTATCTAAGCCATTAATACCAACTAGTCGATCGGGTAATTTCTCCATATAACAACGTTACCCGATCATTTATTTTCCTATCTGGCGTGACACCATAGGGGTATGCCCAGCTATCGCGCAGAAGCCATTGTTTTGCGCACTCATAAATTAGGTGAGGCAGATCGAATCATTACATTGCTGACCCGTGACCGAGGAAAAATACGAGCGGTTGCAAAGGGCGTCCGCAGAACAAAAAGTAAATTTGGTGCTCGCTTAGAACCTTTTAGTCGGGTTGATCTCTTGGTATTTGCAGGAAAGAATCTCGACATAATCACGCAAGCTGAATCTTTGAATGCATATGGTCAAGAACTTGCATTGGATTATTCGTTATGGACAGCTGGGCAAACCATGCTT
>JBDNJO010000083.1:0-3545 GCA_041687715.1 Candidatus Nanopelagicales bacterium | reverse complement strand
ATTGGCAACTGCCAATGACACCGCAGCAATCACATCTGTGTCAAAACCTCGACCAGCCTTAATCGCTGCGTCAAAGTCCATGAACGCTTGGCCACCCATAAGGTAGGCATCCCAATAGAACTGGGTGTAGCACTGGAAGGTCGTTACGCCAGTTGCTGCGTTGAAAGTTTGTCCCTTGATTGGATGACTCTGGGGACAAATAATGTCACTTGAGTAATTAATCATGTAAGCCGAATTACTGGCTGGCGTTGCGCCAGCCGGTGGCGCGATCATCATTGAGATAACAAGTGATGTAGCTAGCGTGATTGCCGAAAGTGCTGCAATTCTTATTGACCTGGTCATGTTGCTCCTTGTGCTGGGTGTTAGCCACATCGTAGCCATGAGCTCCGACAGGTTTTCTTTAGTCAACTTCAGGTCGGTAAAAACCAGCAATTTCGCACTTTTCTGGACTAAATTCCGAAAGGCTCACTGAGCAGTCCAGGATCACTAGTTCGCAGGTGCGTAATTCGCTGGTGTGACCTGCTTGGTGGCATACATCTGACACCCCAGGATTATGAGCGATCACCAGCACTGAATCTTGGGCGCCGGATTCTCTAATCAATTCGCTAAGGGTGCGTGAGTCCGCGTTATAGGCCTTCTTCACTACGCTGATTTGGGTTTCCAGTTCCAGTAACTCGAGAGTTTCAAGAGTTCGCGCTGAATCGCTAACAATGACTTGATCGAAATCAATTCCAGATTGAACTAGCCACGTTGCAAGGGTGAGAGCTTGGCGCTCCCCTTTCTCCGATAGTTGGCGGGCATGGTCAGTTTCCGCGTGCTTTTGCGCTTTAGCGTGACGAAGTATGTAAACGAATGGCATTAAATCACTGGTCCTGCTCCGATTGTTTTGCAATTATCTGCTGCGGCGTGCGCAGCTACCAATAATGATTCGGCAAAATCGAGGTTAACTAAATTGTCCCAATCTGGCCGAGTCATTAACTTGGAAAGTAATCCTGCGCAAAATGCATCACCAGCGCCAGTTGTATCAACTACCTCGGTTGGATCTGCTGCAACCGATGCCACTTCTTCGCCGCGGTGCAGCCACAGCGCGCCGCGCTCGCCGCGCTTGATAATTAAATTTTGAAAATTACTTTCCCAGCCAGCAGGAGCGCCGACTCCCAATGCAGCGTATTCATCCTCATTCGCCAGCACTAAATCGGCTCGCACCAGATAACTTCGAACTTTTGCGGCGCCAAACTTTTGAATGGGTGAACTAGATGCGGCGTCAATCACCATTCGAGAAGAACTATTTGCTACACACTCCATAACATCTAGTGCGAACTTTGTGGATTCAGCTCGCATAAATGTGTACGCGCTCATTATGACGATGTCACTAGCTGAAATCAGTTTCTCTAGGTTTGCATCGACCACTTGCTTTAAGTTTGCTCCGAAATCTGGCATCATCGAACGATTGCCGTTTTCATCGACCAGAATTACGCAAGTTCCCGTGCGCTGATTTGGTATCGATTTCACATTTTTATCTGAGACGCCAAATGCTTGAAGTTGGGTAATAACCCATGAGCCCAGAACGTCATCACCAATTGCCGAGACCAAATCAACTGGGACACCCAGATGGGTAAGCCACACCGCAACATTGCACGTAGAGCCACCAAGGGATATGCCATTAGTGGCAATCGTGTCGGTATTAGTTTGTAGTGGCTCGGAAAGCAGGCTCACCACATCGACATTGATGTCGCCAATTATGCAAATTTGAGTCACGTTAGTTAGTCGCTGCTACTGCAATTTGTGCCGCCAGCAACGCATTGGCATTTATCAAAGTTACGTTTACTTCTAATGATTGATTGTTGGTTTGGGTATGAAACCAATCCAGTAAAAATGGCGTGACATCTTTACCTATGACATTGGCCTTGTTTGCTGCGGCTAATCCATCAGCAAGCACCCGATCATGTAGTGCTAAATCGAGTTGATCAGCATCCGAAACTGGTTTGGCAATAATTACTGCCCCCGGCGCCTTTATAGCATCGCGCTGGGTACCAATTGCTGCGGCTTGCGCCACGGTGTCCACCCGCCAAGTCACGCCAAACCCAGAATCTGCCCGATAGAAGCCTGGAAATGCATCCGTGCCAAATCCAACAACTGTGACGCCGAGCGTTTCTAAGCGCTCTAACGTAGCGCCCACGTCCAAAATGGATTTAACGCCTGCGCAAGTTACCGTGATTGGTGTGCGAGCAAGGGTTACTAGATCTGCAGACTCGTCGTAAGTTTCTTGGGCGCCGCGATGCACACCGCCAAGGCCGCCGGTCGCAAAATACTTAATTCCTGCCAGGTGCGCGATGTGACTTGTCGCTGAAACGGTGGTTGCGCCATTTTTCCTGGCTGCTAGTACGGGTCCTAAATCGCGCGTTGAAACTTTCACGACATCACTTGCCGGATCACCCAAGATTTCAAGTTCCTGCGCATTCAAACCAACTTTTACTACGCCGCCAATGATTGCAATCGTTGCTGGGATGGCGCCGCCATCACGAACACTTTGCTCAATTTGGCCAGCCACGACAACATTGCGCGGACTCGGCAAGCCATGGCTAATGATTGTGGATTCCAAGGCCACAACGGCCACGCCTCTGGCTAATGCTTGCTTAACCTCAGGATGAATTTCCAACCGCGCTTGTTCAATGCTCATGACCTACAGCCTAAGGTGTGTCTAGGATCAGTATTTATAGTGATCCCAATTATTGGAGGAAAAGATGTCTGAGCTCAAACTAATTCCTGCTCGTCGCGGCGTTGCTGATCGCATGAAAAAAGGTCAGACGCTCAAAGTGATCAACACAAACGGATTACAAGTAATTGACTTTTGGGCATTCAATGCCAACGACTTGTCCGAACCACTTTCGATGGAACATACTCACGTTTCTATCGGACGGATAATTCCAGAAGTAGGAGATTCGTTAGTAACTATTCAACGGCGGCCGATAGTTACTCTCATCGCAGATACTTCGCCTGGAATACATGACACTTTGATGGCAGCCTGCGATATCTATCGTTATCAATTACTGGGCGCTGTGGGCTATCACGATAACTGCACGGATAATCTTGCCGAAGCCCTCGAAGGAATTGGCTTAAAGCGCGAGCTTCAACCAGCACCCTTTAATATTTTTATGAATGTGCCCGTATCTGATGCCACCACGCTCACATACTTTCCGGCGGTTGCAAAGCCAGGTGACTACCTCGAGCTTCGCGCCGAAATGGATTGCGTAGTTGCTTTCTCAGCCTGCCCACAAGACATGATTCCAATTAACGGCGAGGCTTGCATAGTGCAAGACGCACATTACTTAATCGAGGGCTAATTCTGCTTAAGTGCGGATTTTGTAATCTTCCATTAAGCGCCGCGCGATAATCATGCGCTGGATGTCCGCGGTACCTTCGCCAATTAATAGCATTGGTGCTTCGCGGTAAAGGCGCTCGATTTCGTATTCCTTGCTGTAACCGTAGCCACCATGAATTCGGAAGGAATCTTCCACGATTTCTTTACAGAATTCGCTAGCAAT
>JBDNJO010000082.1:0-11177 GCA_041687715.1 Candidatus Nanopelagicales bacterium | reverse complement strand
CTACAAGTTAAAGTGCGCGGTCACTGGCGCATGATCGCTCCAACGCTCGGCATAAGTATTTGCTCGTCCGACAACAACGTCGGTGCAATGTGGGGCTAAAGCGCTATTTGCAACGTGGTAATCAATGCGCCAGCCAGCATTGTTATCGAATGCCTGACCGCGCCAAGACCACCAGGTGTAAGGACCCTCAACTTCGCCAGCAACCCGACGACCCAAATCAACAACACCAACTTTTTCAAACCACTTATCAAAATAGGCACGTTCCTCTGGCAAAAAACCAGAGTTAGCGACGTTGCCTTTCCAGTTTTTAATATCTAATTCCCGGTGTCCAACATTGAAGTCCCCACTTGCCAAAAATAAGCCATCAGTTTTTTGAGCTGCTTGAAACTTCTTAGTCAACGCATCTAAAAATCGATACTTTTCTAACTGGACTGGTTTTTCGGCATCGCCGGAATGAACGTAAACCGAAGCAATTGTCATTGGGCCTTTCTTAGTCTCAATATCTGCTTGCACCCACCGACCCGTGTCAGCAAATTCTTTTGGACCAACACCAGTTTTAATGTTCAAAAGTGTTCGTGTACTCAAGATAGCAACACCCGCATGGCCTAACCGGGCACTGGAATCGTGAGCAATGTGAAGGTCGGATAACCCAGCGCTCGCTAGTACCTCATTTAATTGTTCAGTGGTGGCTCGAACCTCTTGTAAGCAAATTACATCAGCAACACCAGAATCAAGTTGCGACTTAATCCAGTCAAACCCACCACGTTTAAGAGATGCCCGAACTCCATTGGCATTCGCCGAAATCACACCGAGCATAAATTAAGCCGACATTGCTTTCTGCAGATTTTCATTAATTGCAGCAAGGAATTCTTGCGTCGTTAAGTAAGGCTGATCTCTACTTATTAGGCGCGCAAGATCGCTGGTCATCTTTCCACTTTCCACAGTTTCGATGCACACGCGTTCAAGAGTCTCAGCAAATTTTGTTACTTCAGGTGTGCCGTCCAACTTGCCGCGGTGAGCTAATCCTTGAGTCCAAGCAAAGATTGAGGCAATTGGATTGGTGGACGTTGGTTCACCCTTCTGATGCTGGCGATAGTGACGAGTCACTGTGCCATGGGCAGCTTCAGCTTCCACGGTCTTACCATCCGGTGTCATGAGTACTGATGTCATTAAGCCAAGTGATCCAAAGCCTTGAGCAACGGTGTCAGACTGCACATCTCCGTCGTAGTTCTTGCAAGCCCAGACATAGCCACCTTCCCACTTCAAAGCACAGGCAACCATGTCATCAATAAGGCGATGCTCGTAAGTGAGTCTAGCTGCATCGAATTCTTTTTTGAATTCAGTTTCGAACACGTCCTGGAATATATCCTTGAACTGACCGTCGTATGCCTTCAAGATTGTGTTCTTAGTCGAAAGATAAACTGGGTAATTACGATTTAAGCCATAGCGCAACGAAGCTCTAGCGAATTCGCGGATTGATTCATCCAAGTTGTACATGCCCATGGCAACACCAGAAGATGGGAAATCGAAAATATTCAATTCCATTGGTTCCCCGCCATCAGCCGGGGTAAAGGTCATAGTTAACGAGCCAGCACCTGGAATTTTTACATCTGTAGCTTTGTACTGATCGCCATACGCATGACGCCCTACGATGATTGGCTTGGTCCAACTTGGAACAAGGCGAGGAATATTGCTGATGATGATTGGTTCCCGGAAAATAACGCCTCCTAGAATATTGCGAATCGTGCCGTTTGGCGACTTCCACATTTTCTTTAATCCAAATTCTTCTACCCGAGCTTCATCGGGTGTGATCGTCGCGCATTTAATGCCAACGCCATGCTTCTTGATCGCATTTGCAGAGTCGATTGTTACTTGATCATCGGTTGCATCACGATTTTCCATACCTAGGTCGTAGTAATCGATATTTATATCTAGGTACGGAAGAATTAGCTGTTCCTTAATAAAGGACCAAATTATGCGAGTCATCTCGTCGCCGTCTAGATCAACGACAGTACCTTTTACTTTAATTTTCGACATAAGTTATAGACCCGCTACATCGGCTTGTTTTTCTCGGACAGCTTCGGCAGCAACTTTAAGTTCAGCAAGTTCACTATCAGTTAACTTGGTTTCAACAACTTTGCGTATGCCACCTTTGCCAATTTGGGCTTCTACTCCCAGGTAAACACCCTTAATTCCATATTCGCCATCAACCCAAGCACACACTGGCATAACTGCGCCAGAATCTTCAATCACTGCTCGCGCCATACGCGCTGCTGCTGCTGACGGTGCATAATAAGCCGAGCCCGTTTTTAACAACGCAACAACTTCTGCGCCACCATTACGAGTGCGCACTACTAGCTCGTCAATCTTTTCGGCTGCTAATAAATCCGCTAACGCTTTACCGTCCACGGTGCAGCGTGAAGGCACTGGAACCATGGTGTCGCCATGTGAACCCAAAGTTAGAGTCTTAACACTGGAAACTGGAACCTTTAGTTCTTCCGCTACAAAGTTTGTAAAGCGCGCTGTGTCTAACATGCCAGCTTGGCCAAGCACTCGCTCTTTAGGAAAGCCGCTTGCGAGTTGAGTAAGCGCTGTCATTTCATCAAGTGGGTTTGAAACTACGATGATCACGGCGTTCGGTGCGTGCTTGGCAACATTCTCCGCTACCCCACGCACAATCTTTGCGTTAGTTTCAATCAAGTCCATGCGACTCATACCAGGCTTGCGAGGAAGCCCGGCTGTAATAACAACTACATCGGAGCCTGAAATCGCTTCATAACCTGCGCCTTCAACAGTTGTCGTTTGACCAATCACTTTGGTTTCAAATCCCTCGATCGCGCGAGACTGATTCATATCAAGAGCTAAGCCCTCAGCTTTTCCATCGAGGATGTCAGTTAAAACCACCGTGTCCACAATGTTGTATTCTGCGATTCGTAGCGCAGTTGTTGAGCCATAGAACCCAGCGCCCACAACAGTTACTTTGCCAGCCATAAAAAATCCTTAAAGTGAAAGTATCTTGACGTCAAGACACTTTTATTCTAGCCCACACCAGCGTTAACTGATTCATCTGGTCCGCAAATCATCAGGATTTGCCCGGCAACTAGATTGGTGGCAACAACCTAACCCTGGAGTGAACTTGATTGATTACGACGCATTTGATGCCTTAACTTTTGATTGCTACGGCACATTAATCGATTGGGAATCTGGAATTTTATCTGGCCTTAGGTCGGCTCTCGGCTCAGAAATCGAATCAGTATCGGATGCGCAATTGCTCGAACGATTTGCCTTCAATGAGCATCTTGCTGAGGTTCCATATAAGAATTACCGCGAAGTTCTCGGACTAACTTTGCGCTTATTGGCTACCGAACTTGATTTGGAAGTATCGCCGGAACAAGAGGCGCAATTTGGTGCGAGCGTTCTCGATTGGCCCGCTTTTTCTGATTCGCACGAAGCCCTAAGTTCCCTACAGAAGAAGTACAAGCTCGTAGTCATCACAAATTGCGATGATGATCTATTTGCAGCATCAGCTGCTCGACTTGGAATAACCTTTGACGAAGTAATTACGGCAGCCCAGGTTGGCTCCTACAAACCAAACATTGAAAACTTCCATTTTGCCCATGAAAAAATTCAACGAACTCTTGGAATCTCAAAAGATCGAATTCTGCATGTGGCTCAAAGTTTGTTTCATGACCACGCTCCAGCAAAAAGTATCGGAATGACTACTGTGCATATAAAGCGCAGAGGAATTGGAGCTGCTCCGCAAGCTAGCGCAGCTCCAGATGCAGTTTTTCCTGATATGAAGTCTTTTGCAGACAGTGTTACTTATTCTTAGCTTTTTGCTTTCCACTCGCTAAGACAACGGCAGCGCCAGTCATCGATATTCCAACTAATAATTGCCATGTGATGTTTGTGGTTGCTGTTGGAAAAACAACGTCCATCAGGATCGCCCCCGACAGTTGACCTACTACGGAAGTTAAAGTGAATAAGAAAACGCCAAGGGTTTTTGCCATGAACGCCGCAGTCAAGACGAAAATTACTCCGAATGGTCCACCCAGCCAAATTATTGGGTTCTCCCAAGGCATCGGCGGAACTATGATTGCCTGCGGCGCGATTTGTTGCTTCGCTCCAAAAACAATTATCAAAACAATAAAGCCAACTATGAAGTTGACCATCGCGGCTGCGGCAGGCTGACCGGTGAAATTAGCAATTTGTCCATTGAGCGCAGGCTGAGTTGCCACAAGTGCACCTGCTGCAAACGCAACAAGTACAGCGCCAAATGCCACCTCATTTGTTGAACCTTGACCTAAAACCGACACTATTACGCCAAGGATTCCCAAAATCGCCGCGCCAACTCGAGCCAATGTCACTGCCTGCTTGCCGGCCGGTCCAATTCCAAATTTGTCAACGAGTAACGCTGCAAAAGTTTGACCCGCAACAACGGCAACAGTAAAAATTGCTACTCCAATAACTTGAACCAATCCACTTTGTGTCGAGACAAAAAATGCACCAGATAATCCACCAAGTAATTGCCATCTACGCAATGTTCCAGCTCGGATCAGACTTGGGATTCGAAAGAATCCCTGACGTATTGGCCGACTTATTAACATCATTGCGGAAAGAATCAGCAGACCAGTTGCAAAATTTATCAGCGCAGTTACCAGCGGGTAATCGGTGAATGTATTTAGCTCACTATTTACTGATGATTGTGCGGTAATAATCACAGATGCAATAAATGTAATTACGATATGTGAAACTTTAATTCCCGATTTTTTTTCAGTTGTTTCGATCATGAAATTACTTGCTCCCCTGTGGCACTACTAATGCCAAGATAAATAACAAAATTCCAAGTGTTGCAAGAACCGTCAAATCAATGCGGCGACGTCTAATCCTGAGCCAACCTGCTTTTGAATCTGGTAGCCGAAGTCTAAACAAAAAAGCCAGCAAAACATTTAACGACAACAAAATTGCGCCGGATCTGAAGTCAACAAAAACCACAACTGCTAGGGAAATTAAGATCCCGAAATAAACCAAAAGAATGGGCCACTGCTTATTTACGAAATTTTTCATAACTTGCCTATCCTGCCAGTTATTTAAGAAGTTAGGTGGGAGGCCTAGGATCCCTTTCGTTAATGAAAGAAATGTCTAGTTCCTGTGAAATACATGGTGATACCCGCATTGTCGGCGGCGGCGATAACTTCTGCATCTCGCGCAGAACCACCTGGCGAAACCACTGCCGTAATACCTGCGTCTATCAGCACTTCCAGACCATCAGCGAATGGGAAGAAGGCATCACTTGCTGCAACACTTCCTGCAGCGCGCTGTGTGCCAGCACGTAAAACTGCCAATCGAGCTGAGTCAACCCGATTGACTTGACCCATTCCAATTCCTACGGCCGCTAAATCTTTAGCTAATAGAATTCCATTTGATTTAACGCAACGAATTGCGCGCCATGCAAATTCCAAATCTGCCAGAGTTTCCTGCTTTGCCGCTGTCCCTGAAACTAAAGTCCAGCTGGCAACTTTGTCGCCTGCACTCTGGAAACGATCTTGGGATTGCAACAGCAAGCCGCCTGAGATAGGTCGCAGTTCAGCATGAACGTGATCACTTGGTGGCGATACTTTCAAAATTCGGATGTTGACTTTGGCCTGCAGAATTTCCAGTGCTGCAGCATCAAAATCTGGCGCCAAAATCACTTCAGTAAATACTTGCGAAATAGCCATTGCCATTTCTTTTGTGACTTTTCGATTAGCCGCAATCACTCCACCAAATGCTGATACTGGATCCGAAGCATGCGCTTTCTCGTAAGCCGATGCAATGTCTGACCCCGTAGCAACACCACATGGATTTGCATGTTTGATAATTGCTACGGCTGGTTGCAAGTGATCATAAGCTGCCCGATAGGCCGCGTCTGAATCAACATAATTGTTGTAAGACATTTCTTTGCCGTGTAACTGTTCCGCTTGCGCAATACCTGGTTCGCTAAATGTTGAGACATATAACGCAGCTTCCTGATGCGGATTTTCGCCGTAAAGCAAAGTTTGTGCGCGTTCCCAAACTCCGCCAAACCAAGCGGGAAAGCCACTTGTTGCAGGATCCGAATCTGGCAAAACTACCGAGCCAAGCCAACTTGCCACCGCAACGTCATATTGGGCAACGTGTTGAAACGCTAAGGTCGCCAGTGCGATTCGATCTTTTTTGCTGAATCCTTTTCCTTGAATGGCAGTTAAGACCGCGTCGTATGAATTTGGGTCAACTACGACCGCAACGTTCGCATGATTTTTTGCACTCGCCCGAACCATAGCCGGGCCACCTATATCTATTTGCTCGATGCACTCTTCGATGCTGGCGCCCGAGGCAACTGTTTGGGCAAATGGATACAAGTTAACGACTACAAGTTCGAAAGCTTCGATACCCAGTTGACTTAATTGCGCCACATGATCAGGTTTGCGCACATCTGCCAGTAAGC
This sequence comes from Candidatus Nanopelagicales bacterium, assembly GCA_041687715.1. GTDB lineage: Bacteria > Actinomycetota > Actinomycetes > S36-B12 > UBA5976 > UBA5976. The sequence goes on along the minus strand of JBDNJO010000082.1, from coordinate 4,711 downwards.
CGCCATGGATATTTGGATGCAAAGTTTTAACCCGACCATCGAGTGATTCTGGAAATCCAGTTACGTCTTTTACTTGGGTGACTGGAATCCCGAGCTCTGCAATTACTGCCGCAGTGCTCCCAGTGGAAACAATAGCTACCCCAGCACTGTGTAGGCCTTGAGCCAACTCAACTAGGCCAGTTTTGTCATAAACGCTAATAAGTGCGCGTTTAATTGTGCGATGTTCGCTCATTTGTGCACCGCATTCCCAAGCTCAATGTTTCCATTTGCAATGTCACGGACCACTCGTACAAGTAACTCTCGCTCTACTTCTTTGATGCGTTCATGTAAAAGTGCTTCAGTATCATCTGGCTCAACCATAACTTGCTGTTGCGCGATTATCGGTCCAGTATCGATACCAGAATCAACAAAGTGCACAGTTGTACCAGTTTCCGATACGCCTGCCGCCAATGCATCACGAACTGCATGTGCGCCAGGAAATAGTGGAAGCAGTGCTGGGTGAGTATTGATTATTCGACCCATATGACTTTCCAGAACTTTTGGTCCCAGGATCTTCATGAATCCTGCAGACACAATTAGCTCAGACTGCAATCTATTTAATTCGGTTGCAAGCGAGAGGTCCCAATCTGCTCGATCCGTAACCATTGGTATCACTGTGACCGGAATATTGAGGGCAGCTGCACGATCGCAAGCAGCAACTTTTGCATCTGTAACAAGTCCAATCATTTCGATACCAATCTCATTGGCTCGAAGTGCAAGTGCTTCAAAAAGTGTGCCTGCCCCAGAAGCTAGTACTACTACACGAAGATTGGGCACAGTTTCAATTCTATTTCGTGGCAAATTCTCGATGAGTCAGCCAGTGAATAATCGATAAAACTAAACGGGGTAGCACCATGGTCAAAAGCGCAGCCAAGCCACAAATTGAAATCGCCGCAATCGCAACTTGGTTTGGCATGGGACCTACAAATTTCAAAAAGCTGGTTCCAAGTGCGCCACTTGAAACAGCTGTGGCAAGCCACAAAAGGATTCCAAGGATTCCTAAGGAAAAAATTAACGTAACTACTTCGCGCCAGCGCAATACAAATGACATGGCTACTGCAAGGGAGTCACCTTGGGCAACCCATCTCTCCCGCGGAATTAAAAAGTAAATTACAACTCCAATTAAAACTGGGATAGCAATTAGATAAGAGGCAAACGGTGGAGTTTCATTGGGCAGAATTGATAGCAAGGGAAATGCTGGCAATGCGCCAGGGCTAGTTAGTTGTGAGGTAACTACGCCACCGCCACCAATTAGAATTCCTGGACCGAGTATGTATGACAAAGCCCAAACACTAACGGTTGGTAAATATCCAACGCCAAGCAAAGTCATAAACAAGCCATCGATTGCACCGGGGGCCATCAATGAAGTTACTGCCCGCATTTCTTCCCAGTGAAGTGCTAGCGAAATTGATGTAAGTAATGATCCAAAAGTAAAAAGTAAGCCAAATGCAATGAAAGCTGGGCGAATTCCATTAACAATTATTCTTGGTAACGCATCAGTGACGATAGTGCGAGACGGTGCGTATGTGATTATGCAAACCAAAGTGACAGCAAGTGCCAACACAAAAGCATGCAGTGCACTTGAATCCACTGAGGTTTTTAAGCCAGTTGTATTCGAGATCAAGCTAAGGCCAAATGCCAGCACAGAATAAATTGCACTTAATGATAATGAAACGCGGACAAAGTCGATGGCACTTTTAGGTTGTGCACTTTTCAACGCCCATTGCGTAGCTCTCCAAATAATTAATATTGGTATTACTAAGAATCCCCAAGGTAATACACCGAGTGCGACGTTTCCTATGACAACGGGAGTTAAATGCAAGACTTGCCAAGCTACACCGGCTGCCCGCATCACAGTTAGCGTGGACTCAGTTCCATGCGCTGCAACTAACCAAACAGCCATTACAAAGCCAAGCGTTATGACATAGCCAATAACTGCTGCCGCGACGGCCGCGATAGTGGCAGAGATAAGCGGTGGATAGTGGTTTATGTATTCTTCTGGAACAGGCCGTCGCCATTGACGTTGTGGTACGCCCTTTGGTTTTTTTCCTGACAGTGCATTAGCCACATTTAAAATCGTCCCAGTTTGCCCTTAATAAAAGGCTAACCGACACGGCTCTAGCGACTGGCTAAAACTTCACGAACTAAGCGCGCTGCTTCACTTGGAGTTTTACCCACTCGCACGCCGGCTGCTTCGAGAGCATCTTTTTTAGCGGCTGCTGTTCCAGATGATCCAGAAACAATTGCGCCCGCGTGGCCCATGGTTTTTCCCTCTGGCGCAGTGAAACCTGCAACATAACCAATTACTGGTTTAGTTACATGGTCTTTAATAAACGCTGCAGCGCGTTCTTCGGCGTCGCCGCCAATCTCACCAATCATCACGATTACATCGGTTTCTGGGTCCGCCTCAAAAGCAGCTAAACAATCAATGTGTGTAGTTCCGATTATTGGATCGCCACCAATTCCAACACAACTTGAGAAACCAAGATCACGAAGTTCGAACATCATTTGGTAAGTCAAAGTTCCAGACTTACTGACCAATCCGATGCGACCTTTTTGCGTGATGTCACCTGGAATGATTCCGGCATTGGAAAGTCCTGGGCTAATTAGACCTGGGCAGTTTGGACCAACTAATCTCGTATTTCCAGAATTTTCTGCGTACTGAAAAAATACTGCAGTGTCATGTACTGGAATACCTTCAGTGATAACTACGCAAAGTGGTATCTGTGCATCAATCGCTTCAATTACCGCGGCCTTAGCAAATTTTGGTGGCACAAAAACAACGGAAACATCTGCGCCAGTTGCAGCCATGGCTTCGCCTACATTGTCAAAGACCGGGATGCCATCTACTTCTTGGCCACCCTTTCCAGGGGTGACGCCAGCAACGACGTTAGTTCCGCTGGCGATCATGCGACGGGTGTGTTTCGTGCCTTCAGATCCCGTCATTCCTTGAACCAAAATTTTGCTATTCGCAGTTATAAAAATTGCCATCAGAATTCCTACTTACCAGCAGCTAGTTGGGCGACGCGGCGAGCTGCATCATCCATAGTTTCAACACGTTCTATTAACGCGATTCCTGATTCATCAAGAATGCGACGACCTTCAATTGCGTTGTTTCCATCGATGCGGCAAACAATCGGTTTGGTTATTGGTTCGCCGCGCTCAGCAAGCATGGCAACTGCTTGCACAATTCCATTTGCAACAGCATCACAAGCAGTAATGCCACCAAAGACATTTACGAAAACGGCCTTCACTTCAGGGTCACCCAAAACAATATCTAGTCCGTTGGCCATAACTTGTGCACTCGCACCACCACCAATGTCTAGGAAGTTGGCTGGTTTGACCCCACCAAATTCTTCGCCAGCATAGGCAACAACATCCAGCGTGGACATAACAAGGCCGGCGCCGTTTCCGATGATTCCAACTTCGCCCTGCAACTTAACGTAATTTAAATCAAATTCTTTAGCCCGCAATTCAATCGCATCAGTTTGTGCGTTATCGATTAGAGCAAGGTGTGATTCATGGCGATACTGTGCATTGTCATCTAGCGAAACTTTGCCATCTAGGGCAAGTACGCGACCATCTGCAACCTTTGCTAGTGGATTCACTTCGACCAATGTTGCGTCTTCCTCGACCAAGACTTTCCATAGGCTGCACAGCATCTCAATTACTTGCTCACGAACCTCCGCAGGGAATTTCGCAGCATCAGCAATTTCTGTTGCCTTGGCAACAGTGCATCCTTCAATTGCATCAACGCGAATCATGGCAAGTGCTTCCGGATTATTTACGGCAACTTCTTCGATTTCTACGCCACCTTCGACACTTGCCATTGCAAGAAAGGTGCGATTTGTTCGATCTAGTAAAAATGAAACGTAATACTCTGCGGTAATTTCTGCAGCTTCTGCAACCAAAACTTTATGAACTATGTGGCCCTTAATGTCTAATCCAAGAATGTCTTGGGCGCGATCGCGCGCTTCGCTTGGATTATTAGCAAGTTTTACGCCACCAGCTTTGCCGCGACCACCAGTTTTTACTTGCGCCTTTACAACAACCATTGTTCCAATTTGCGTTGCAACTGCTTGGGCTTCGTCGGGAGTGAAACAAACTTTTCCTGGTACTACTGCTACGCCATGATCTGCGAATAATTCCTTGGCTTGGTATTCATAAAGATCCACAGTTAATGCGCCACTTCCCGATTAGTTGGTAACCCAAGCTTATCGAACGTTAGTTACACCTACGTTGGCGCTAACCCATTCGACAACATCACTTATCGGAGTGCCTGGTGTGAATACGTGTGCGACACCCGATGAATGTAACTGAGTAACGTCGTCGGTTGGAATAACTCCGCCACCAAAAACCACAATGTCAGATGCACCCTTGGCTGCTAGTAATTCGATGACAGCTGGGAACAAAGTTAAGTGAGCACCAGAGAGAATCGACATTCCGATCGCATCTGCATCTTCCTGAATTGCAGTCTGCACGATTTGTTCTGGCGTCTGATGCAATCCTGTATAGATAACTTCGAAACCTGCATCCCGCAACGCTCTGGCGATAACTTTTGCGCCACGATCATGCCCATCCAGGCCTGGTTTGGCTATAACTATGCGAATTGGCGCCACTCCTTATTAATACGGCAAAATTGGGGATTTTCCAATTTTGTCCAATGGGTTCT
>JBDNJO010000001.1:0-66673 GCA_041687715.1 Candidatus Nanopelagicales bacterium | reverse complement strand
CAAGCGAACTGCTTGGCTCTTAATGGTGATACCGCGTTCGCGCTCAATATCCATACGGTCCAAGTACTGCGCGCGCATGTGCCGCGGATCCACGATTTCGGTGATCTGTAGCATTCGATCCGCCAAGGTTGACTTGCCATGATCTATGTGGGCAATAATGCAGAAATTTCTAATAATTTTGGGATCTGTCGCGCCTGGCTTCGGTGGATTAATAGCCTTGGACATTCGCTAATAATCCCACACTTCGGCGCAATTTGAGCATTCGGGTACTTCGCAGGTACGCTAGAGCTTCAAACACCAATAACCGAAGAGGCAAAAAGTGGCCAATATCAAGTCGCAAAAGAAGCGTATTTTGCAGAACGCAGCTGCCCAAGAACGTAATAAGTCAGTTCGCAGTGCACTAAAGACAAAGATTCGTCGCTTCCGTGAAGCTCTTGCTACTGGCGATGAGTCAGCAACCGCAATTGCTCTTCGTGATGCAACTCGCGCCCTTGATAAGGCAGCATCCAAAGGTGTAATCCATAAGAACCAGGCCGCTAACCGCAAGTCAGCATTAGCCGCAGCACTGGGCAAGAAGTAAGCACTTTCTTAAACTTAAATTAACCGCCTTCGGGCGGTTTTTTTATTGCCAAATACTAATTCACAATTGTTTTATTTCGGTAGCCCTTAACAATAGACTTTGCGCATGATTGCACTCGGGCGCAGGCGCTATGGAAATGAAGAGCAACTTCAAATTCTTGAACTAAGTAATCCAATTTGTGGTGATGATCAGATTATTGTTTCTGTTAAGTCAAGCTCTGTTAATCCAGCTGACTACTTCATTATGAGTGGCATGCCAAAACTTTTACGTCTCTCAGAGGGATTGTTAAAGCCAAAGAGAGAAGTTCTAGGCAGAGACTACGCGGGCGAAGTGATCGAAGTTGGTAAAAAAGTCTCGAGCTTTGTAGTTGGAGATTTTGTGTACGGTGAGGCTTCACAAACGTATGCAGAAACGATTTCCATTCCAGCAAGTCAGGCGCACATCATGCCAAGTATCTTGAACTTTGATGAGGCAGCCTGCGTTCCACTTGCCGGACTAACAGCAGTACAGGCATTAGCGAAGGTAGAGATAACTCAGGGATCTAAGGTTCTTGTTATTGGCGGCTCAGGAGGAGTTGGTACGTTCGCAGTACAAATCGCGCGATCCAAAGGTGGAGTACTCACTGTTGTCTGCAGTGAAAGCAATCGTCACTTGGTCGAAAGGCTCGGGGCCACACATGTTGTCGACTACAACAACACAGACATAACTGAATCACCTGAAAAATTTGATGTAGTTTTTGATGCGGTTGGTAATCGAAAGATTTCGGATCTGAAAAAAATCATTGAACCAAATGGCACTTACTTAGCTGTTGGTGTGGTCATGAATTTTGATTTATATATTGACAGAACATTTGGTCCAATAGGTCACTACTTAAAACTCATAGGTTACAAATTTTGGTTGGCGAAAAAATTAAAGATTGAACTTATTTTAGCAAAGCCAAACCTAGGAATGAGTGAGCTCTCAAAAATGATAGAGGAAGGCGAAGTGCGGGTTGAAGTTGAAAAGGTTTTTACAATAGGCCAAGCCACAGAGGCCTTCAAGCACGTTGGGTCACATCATGCAAAAGGTAAGGTCGCGCTTCGCATTCAGTAAGTTACTAGCGCGAATGCAATCTACTGAATTTAGACTTTGGGTGCCCTGATCGCCATAAATTCTTTTTCCATGTGATACAAAGTTTGCGCACTTTCAAGCGAGCGCCCACCGGGTATGGCAGCGTCATAGACCGTTCCTTTGCTGGAGCGATCTGCTAAAGCCAGCAGCCTGGCTGCTGCGGCAAGTTGATCAGGATGCCACTTGGCTTTTTGGGAGCGTAAAAATTTAAGTTTCCAAGGCGGTACACCAACTAAGGGCGCTAATTCATTTTCACTCATGTTGGCAGGAGCACTTGCATACTTAATCAATGAGCGAAGGCCACTGCTAATCGCTGATACTGCAGGAACCATTGAGTTGGAGTCATTGGTCACTGCCCAACGAAATTTCTCTAACAATTCAATTGGCTCAGCATTCCACATGGCATCACTTAGATCCCATCCCATAACACCAGTGATACCGGAGTAATACTTAGACACTTCCCCATCATCAATAATTTCTGATTCAGTATCAGCGCACAATTGCGAAACTGCAGCTAGGAGTTCACCTAAGCCATTTCCAATAGCTGCTTGCAGCGCAGTTACCGCGTCCGCAGTTGCCTTACGATCGTGTCTACGAAACTCCGCAACTATCGCCGCAGACAAGTCTTTGGATTTTAATTCACCACATGTTGCTTCAAGTACATCTGCCTTGCGAATTGAATCTAGTAATTTTTTACCTTTTACTCCGCCCGGATGAGTTGCAACTAGGCGAACATGTTCTGGCAAGTTTTCGATGGCAGCCAAAAGTATGGCAGCAACATCATCGGTCGCGCTATCAATTCCCTCAACGACTATCACGGTTAGCTCACCAAAGAGTGATGGTGAGAGTGCGTTTGCTAAGTCGCCAGCAGCAGATTCGGCGCCTGCTGATATATCTTGCCGGATAGCTGCAGGGTCTAACTTACGAGCGGAGGACATAACGCCTTCAATTACTCGTTGCACCAAGATCGATTCCTTACCAACAGCCAGAACTGTATTGGCTTGATCAGTAGCCGACTTTTTTACCATGTTTGTAATATCTCACGAAGGTGTGACTAGCGGGCGCTCGCCACCCAGATCCTCGAATCTTTAACTATGACTGCTAAGTCGCCACTTAAGTCTGTTCGAAATACGGCGCTCCCCGTCAATTCATATAACGCGAGAGTTTCTTGGGCGGGATGGCCATATTGGTTTTCAGCACCCACAGAAATTATGGCAATCTCTGCATTTGCCCAGTTAGCGAAATCAGTTGATTGATATCTTGAGCCATGGTGAGCAACCTTTATTACATCAAAATTTTGCTGTGGTGTACTTTTCACAATCTCACCTTGCGCTGGCGGCTCAATGTCACCTGTAAGAAGTATCGATATCTCGTTGCTTGTTACTGCCAAAGCCACACTTGCATTATTTGCATCACTTCCCTCCCCTAAAATCAAGCGCTTTGGCCAAATGCAAGTGAACTTAACATTCTTAACGCTGAAGGTTTCTGGGTAAGTCATCACTGCTGCAGATTTACCAAGTTCGTACAAGGTGCTTGTTACAAACTTTGTAGTTTCAATTGGATCACCTAATGGACTAACGCGTATCTCACCAACTTGCCGGCCTTGTAACGCGCCGATTAAGCCCCCAACATGATCAGCATGAAAATGTGTCAAGAGTAGAACTGGGATTTGCTTAATGTGCAATCGACGTAGACAACCATCAATGATTTTTGGATCACCTCCTACATCTATCACCACTGCTTCATTAGGGCCTATGCGTATGACAGTTGCATCTCCTTGACCTACATCGCAGGAAACCATGACCCAATTTGCAGGTGGCCAAACTTTTAGCACAGTACTCGGTGGATTCCATAACAAGACCGCACCCACGGTAACTATGGACAAATACTTTGATTTCTGCGAAGTGGAAAGGTGGCGCCAAAGCAACCCAGCATGTACTGCGCCAGTCATAAATATCAAAGCCAAAACAATCCCAAATTTCCCACTTGGCCATGGCACAACTAGCCATTGCGCACTTGCACTCACTTGAGCAATGAGTGCGATTAATTCTGCAAAAAGTCCAGCGCACCAGGCCATTGCAACTCCAAGTTGCGAAGATAGCGGCGTCACGAGTGCTGCAGCTAAGCCAAGAACCATTGTTGGTGCGGCTATCGGTACTGCAAACATGTTGGCAGGTATTGAAGTCAATGAAATTGGTGAGCCAAGCGCGACAATTAATGGAAAGACTGCCAATTGGGCTGCAATAGTGACCGCCATAATTTGAATTAGCCAAAGCGGGATCCGCCTTGGAAATTTTCGGTCGAAGAAGCCTTGAATACGACTTACCCAAAGTACTAAGCCGGCGGTGGCAGCAACTGAAAGTGCAAAGCCATAGGACAAAGCAAGCCAAGGATCAATAACAACAAGAGCTATCACTGCCACGCTTAATGCTGGAACTGGGGACTTTCGCCCGTCGGTATAAGTGGCAAGAAGTGCGACTAAACCCATTACGGTTGCGCGAAGCACGCTGGGTTGGGGGCGCACGATAACTACGAAGGCAAGTAAGGCTCCGATCACCATTAAGTACTGGAGGTTCTTACTCGCCTTTACTCGACGTAATAATGCGAGTACCACAATAATTAACAGCGTCACATTCGTACCCGAGACCGCAATTAAATGGGTCAATCCGGCGGCCTTCATCTCTTGCGATAACTGTGTAGGTAAAGCAGAACTATCACCGAGCGCTAAACCTGGGACTAAACCTTTGGCAGCTGGGGAACTATATCTCAAGGACTCATGCAATCCTGCTCGCAAACTTGCGGCAAGCCATTGATATCGCGGCGCAGCCTTTATCAATACTGGTGGTTCCAGGGGTTTGAGATATCCAGCTAACTGCCGACCAATTGGAGCAGTAGCCAACTTTCCAACAAATGAAATTTGATTGCCTGGAATAAGTTTCTCGAAACTTTCGATAAGCGCAGCATCCGAAACAAGTACTAAAACGGGTGTGCTTAGTTTGATGCTCTCACCTCGAATCATTGCGGAATCGATTCGTAGCCCCACCCGGAGTAAATCCTGTTGTGTCCAATCCAAGTTTCCCTTTCGATTGGAAACTATTGGATCTGTTGTGACAGTGGCTGTTCCCTTAATAACGGCGCCACTTACACTCGCCTGTGAAATGGGCCCATACACAATTGGATAAAGCCGCAGCAAAGTAATGACGCAGCCAAGTATCGTGCCAAGGACAATAAATGTACCTAAAGTTTTTGAATCAATCTTCTTGGCTTTGAAATGTCGCAACAGGATTAAGACCAGAAGAATTGCTGCGCTACAAATCACCCATGACCAAATCAGATTACTTAGTCCAAGCAATCCGATAGTAAGCGCGGCCCCTAGCCAAGTTGCAATGGCAAATGGGGCTAGGCGAAAGTCCACTTAAATTTTGATCAATGGTTTTAAGTTTGCAAAAACCTTAGATCCAATTCCTGGTACCTCTTGTAATTGTTCAACCGAATGAAATCTTTGATTGAGATTGCGCCAAGCTACAATCCGTCCAGCCATCACCGGACCAACACCAGGCAAAGTATCTAATTCCGCAACAGTTGCCAGATTTAAATTAACTCGTGGATCTGCGCCAATGCCACTTGATTGGGACTGGCCAACATAAATCATTTGGCCATCAGAGAGTCGCTCTGCCAAGTTGATATTGCTGATGTCAGCATCAACAACTAACCCACCAGCTGCAGTAATTGCATCTGCAACTCGAGAACCTGCGCTTAAAGTAACTAAACCAGGAGAAATCACATCACCCTTTACATCAATCACAATCTGATCGAGTGAGTTTTGCTCAATAGCCAACGGATTAAAACTCGTTGCGGGAACTGCAATTGGAATTCCTGGACTTTGCACGGCTGGATTTGTCAGAGTAGTTGGGCGATTTAACCAAACAAGTAAGCCCACTATGCATACGGCAAGCACGATAAGTTTTGCCATCGGCTTAATGGCTTCTCGAGGTGGCTCAATGAGAATTTGAGCAGGCTCACTTGGGGCAGCGACTTCACTTCTACTTTCGAGAATTTTGCGCAATCGCTGTTCTGCCACATTTGAAAGTTGCTGAGTAGTTTTCCTAAATGCCTGCATGTTTTGCAGAGTAGGTTAACGCTTTTGTACTTGCGCTAAGTCAAAAAAATTGTGGGGAAACTAAACCTGTGGACTTACAACAATTGCTAGCGCGCCAGGTCCCACATGAGTTCCAACAACTGCGCCAACAGGAGAGACTGAAATATCTTTTAATCCAGTTCTATTTTGCAATTGTTGTGCAAGATCATGGGCTGCACTAGCAGCGGCCACATGATGTACCGCAATCTCCGACTTGATTCGAGCTGCGGCACAAACCAGATCTATCATCCGGTTTAGTGCCTTCTCGCGAGTCCGCACTAATTCCCGTTGCTCGACTTTGCCATTGAGCATATGTAATAGCGGCTTCATATTCAACGCAGTTCCCATTCGGGCCTGCACTGCATTTATTCGCCCACCTCGCTCAAGAAACTCGAGAGAATCAACATAGAACAAAATTGATGAGCCGAGGCATTTACGTTTGACCAAATCGCCAACTTCGGCAAAGTCGCCACCTGACTTAGCAAGATGCGCCCCAGCCTGGACTGCAAAACCCAGCATCATGGCAATCCCCCGTGAATCTATGACCGCAATCGGGCAGGATACGCTGCGGCTTGCAAGTAATGCTGATTCATAAGTTCCGCTTAACTCACTGGAAAGATGAGCACTAACTATTGCGTCTGCGCCATTTGAAATCAATCGCTGATAGGCAGCAATGAAAAGTTCCGGATTAGGTCGCGATGTCGTAACTGGTTTATTCGCACGTAAGGCCAGCGCCACTTGGTCAACTGTTATGCCATCTACTTCGTTAAAAGCAATGCCATTACTAATAACCTGAAGTTGGACGACTTCGATTCCAAGTTCAGTTACTACAGATTCAGGCATGTATGCGGTGGAGTCGGTAACTATTCCAACAGGCATAACGCGCTATGCCAAGACTATGTTGACCAGTTTTGGCGCACGAACTACAACAACTTTTATTGTTTGGCCAGCTAGCGCAGCAATAACTGATGCTTGGCTCATTGCAAGTTCGCGCATTTCATCCTCAGTAATCCCTGGCGAAATTTCAAGGCGCTCTTTAATTTTTCCATTTACTTGAATTACACATTGCACGGAATCTTCAACAAGTAGCGCGGGGTCAACAACTGGCCAAGGCGCAAGTGCCATTGGAGGCTGGTGACCAAGTCGCTCCCACATTTCTTCCGAGGTGTATGGCGCAACTAAAGAAAGCATGATTGCAACCGCTTCGGTTGCTTCGCGCACTGCGGGATCTGCCGGACCGCAACCAGCATCAATTGCCTTACGAGTCACATTTACCAGCTCCATGGTGCGAGCAACTGCAACATTAAATCGGTAAGTTTCAACGGCAAGCTGGGAATCATTTACTGCCTTATGTGTGGCTTTGCGCAGTGCCAAATTTCCAGTTGTCACATCAGCACTTGGACTACTTGTTACATCACCAGCAAGGCGGTAAGCACGGGCCAAAAACTTTTTTGCACCGCTTGGTGAGACATCAGCCCAGTCAACGTCATCTTCAGGTGGTCCTGAAAAAACCATTGCTAACCGAATTGCGTCCACACCATTTTCACTTAACTCATCACTTAGTTTTACTAAATTGCCGCGACTCTTACTCATTGCTGAGCCATCCATTTGAACCATGCCTTGATTCAATAACCGCTTAAATGGTTCAACGAAGTCAACCATTCCCATGTCGAACATGACTTTGGTAAAAAAGCGACTGTACAACAAATGCAAAATTGCATGCGTTACTCCGCCAACGTATTGATCAACTGGCAACCACTTCTTGGCTTCAGCTTGATCAAATGGCGCCGAATCAAGTTTGGGATTTAAATAGCGCAGGTAGTACCAGGAAGAATCCACAAAAGTGTCCATGGTGTCTGCGTCTCGGCGAGCTGGACCCGAACACTTTGGACACGACACATTGGCCCACTCATCAGCAGCTCCAAGTGGCGACGTGCCTTTCGGGGAAAGATCCATTCCAGTTGCATCAGGCAATAACACTGGAAGTTGCTCGATCGGCACTGGTACTTCCCCGCACGATGTGCAGTGAATTATTGGAATAGGTGTTCCCCAAAAGCGCTGCCGCGAAATTAACCAATCCCGAAGTCGATAGTTAGTTGCAGGCTTACCTAGGTTCTTAGTCTGTAACTGAGAAATAATTTTTGTGATGGCTTCAGCTTTTCCTAATCCATCGAGGTCACCAGAATTAACGTGCGCACCATCATCGGCTGTTGCTTCGCCAGTTACAGCTGGGTCGGTTTGCGATGCAACAACAACTCGAATTGGTAAATCGAATGTTTTTGCAAAATCTAAATCACGTTGATCATGAGCGGGAACTGCCATAATCGCACCAGTTCCATAATCTGCAAGCACGTAATCACTCGCCCAAATTTGCAAGCGTTCACCACTGACTGGATTTATTGCATACCTATTTAAGAACACTCCAGTCTTAGGGCGATCTGAAGCAAGACGATCCATGTCACTTGTTGCCTTAACATCTTCGAGGTACTTTTTGAAACTTGCTTCACTTTCGGTCCCAGCCGCCAGTTCAGCAGCCAAAGCGGAATCTACTGCGACCACGAAAAAAGTGGCTCCGTATAAAGTGTCGGGTCTAGTTGTGTAAACCACAACAGGTTCACTTCGGCCTTCAATTTCAAAACTGACTTCAGCGCCCTGCGAACGTCCAATCCAATTTCGTTGCATGAGTAAAACTTTTTCAGGCCATTGCCCTTCGAGTTCTTTCATGTCATCGAGCAAACGATCGGCGTAATCTGTGATCTTGAAATACCACTGATTAAGTTTTTTCTTTGTTACTGAGGCATCGCAACGTTCACAAGCGCCACCAACGACCTGCTCATTTGCTAAAACCGTTTGGCAAGATGGGCACCAGTTAACCGCAGAATCTTTTCGGTAAGCCAAACCACGCTCATACATTTGCAAGAAGAACCACTGGTTCCAGTGGTAGTACTCCGGATCACAAGTATTTAAAACGCGATCCCAATCAAATGAGCAGGCGTAACGACGCATTGAAGCTTTTTGAATCGCAATATTCTCATAAGTCCAGATTTGAGGACTTTCATTTCGTTTGATTGCCGCATTTTCAGCAGGTAAACCAAAAGCATCCCAACCAATTGGGTGCATCACATTGAAACCCTTGTGGACCCAATAGCGCGAAATAACATCGCCTAAGGCGTAAGCCTCTGCGTGACCCATATGCAAGTCCCCCGATGGATAAGGGAACATATCTAAAACGTATTTTTTTGGTCGCGGATCATCGGCTCGGCCAGATCTAAAAGGCGTTAAATCATCCCAAACTGGCAGCCATTTCTCTTGAACCGCGTGGACGTCATAGAAATTTGGATCTGGAATAACCTGTTCGCTCATGATCCCTAAGAATACTGGGAAAACTCCTATGTCTAGAATCGGGTTTGTGTCTAAGCGCGGATGGTTACTGTTTATAGCCCTAGGAATAATTTGGGGGACTCCATATTTATTTATTCGCATTGCTGTTGAGGACCTCTCTCCAGCAATAGTCGTTTTTGGGCGAGTCATGATCGCCGCCCTGCTGTTGTTACCGATCGCAATACATCGCGGGCATGCAAGATCATTGAAGACGCACTGGAAGGGCATTCTGGCTTTTGCGGTTATTGAAATGTGTCTACCATTTGGCGCCCTAGCAGTTGCTGAGAAAGATATTTCAAGCTCACTAACTGGACTGCTTATTGCTGCAGTTCCAATAGTTAATGCGATTATTTCGCGTCGGATTGGATTAGATTCCAATTGGGATGCCCGAAGAATCATTGGCTTGCTTATTGGAATCACTGGTGTGGGTTTGCTCGTGGGCTTTGACATCAGTGCCGATAACTACTGGGCAATTGCGATTTGCTTCGTTGCGGTACTGGGTTACGCACTTGGCCCGATCATTATCACGAAGTTTCTAAGTGATGTCGACAGCATCGGCGTAATTTCTTGGTCCCTGTTTGTTGCCGGAATGATTTATCTGCCGCTGGTAATTTTTGACATTGTTAATGATTCATGGCGAGCACCAGGTGTATCTGAAGTTTCTACTCGCGCAATAATCAGCATCATTGCACTTGGGGTCCTCTGCTCAGCAATTGCATTCATAGTTTTATTTGCCTTAATCGACGAAGTAGGACCTACGCGCACCACGGTAATCACTTACATAAATCCTGCAGTGGCGATTATTTTGGGTGTGGCTTTATTGAGTGAGCCATTGACGCTCGGGATTATGCTCGGGTTTCCAGTGGTATTAATTGGCTCAGTTATGGCAACTAGAAAAAATGTCTCACCAAAAGAGGCAGTCGCGAGCACAGAAAGATAACCTGCGGTCGCTAGTTATTGACGCGCAGTAAAGCCTCGAGCGTACTGATTAGGCCATGGAATTTCATCGCCTAAATCTGCAGCTGCTTGGATTGGCCAACGTGGATTTCCCAACATAGCCCGGCCAATCATCACAGCGGCAATATCATCTCCAGCCAAAATTGCTTCTGCTTGTTCGCCAGTGGTAATCACGCCAACTGCGACAGTGCGTATTCCCGACTCTTCATGAATTTTTCGAGCAAACTCAACTTGATAACCTGGGCCAACTTCTATTTGCTGTGCAGTAGAGATTCCGCCTGAAGAGCAGTCAACTAAGTCAACTCCCCTGGCTTGGAGTTCTCGAGCAAGGGCAACCGAATCTTCAATTGACCAACCTCCCGCAATCCAGTCAGTGGCGGATATGCGAACAAATAATGCCCGAGATCTAGGAACAACTAACCGAACTTCACTCGCAATTTCGCATAGCAGCTTTATTCGGTTTTCAAATGAACCGCCGTAGTCATCAGTTCGCTGATTTGAAATCGGTGAGAAAAACTCGTGTAACAAATAGCCATGTGCTGCGTGAATTTCAACCACATCAAAATCTGCAAACATAGCTCGCTCAGCAGCGGCTACGAAATCTGCTCTAATCAACGCGATGTCAGAAAGCGTCAATTCCACGGGGACTGCGCATCCTTCAAATGCCACAGGTGAAGGCGCGACAACCTGCCAGCCACCATCAGTTGGCGGTAAGTTACCTCTACCACTCCAAGGAGTATCGGTTGAGGCTTTGCGACCTGCATGCGCTATTTGGATTCCAGCCTTAGTTCCAAATCGATGGGCAAAGCGAGGTATTTCCGCTAGCACTTGCGCTTGTTGGTCGGTCCAAATCCCAGCATCATTTGGCGTGATTCGCCCATCAGGGTGAACTGCTGCTGCCTCCACCATCACCAGTCCCGCACCACCTGTTATGAATGCGCCGTAATGCACCGCATGCCAGTCTTGAATCAAACCATTTACTGCCGAGTATTGGCACATTGGGCTGACCCAAGCGCGATTCTTAAAGGTAACTCCGCCAACTTTAACTTCTGAAAATAGCTTGCTCACTTAGTCGCCAATGGTTGCAACCATGATCGCCTTAATAGTGTGAAGGCGATTTTCGGCTTGATCAAAAACTACGCTAGCTGGAGATTCAAAAACGTCATGGGTAACTTCCAGCCCGTCATGCATGCCAGTCTTTTTCGCAATTTCCCGACCCACAGTCGTTTGCTCGTTATGGAACCCAGGCAAGCAGTGCATGAATTTGGAATTGGGATTTCCAGTTTTCGCCAAGCTGATTTCATTTACTTGATAACCGCCAAGAAGTGCTACCCGTTCTTTCCATACCTCTTCGGACTCACCCATGGAAACCCACACATCAGTGTGGATGAAGTCTGCACCTGGAAGTGCCTCATCCATATCTTCAGTTAGCAAAATCGAACCACCACTTTTTGCTAAGTAGCTTTGAGCGATTTCTTGCACTTGCTTTGATGGCCAGAGTTGCTTTGGTGAAGCAATTCGAATGTCTGCCCCTAGCAAAGCAGAAGTGACAATTAGTGAGTTACCCATGTTGGATCGCGCATCTCCGACGTAAGCAAATGAGATATTTTCTGGTCGCTTACCTGAATGCTCAATCATGGTTTGAAAATCTGCCAACATTTGAGTTGGGTGCCACTCCGCAGTTAAGCCGTTGTAAACAGGTACGCCAGAGAATTGAGCCAGCTCTTCCACCATTGCTTGCGTCTGGCCACGATATTGAATTGCGTCGTAATAGCGCGAAAGTACCCGCGCAGTATCAGCGACTGATTCTTTGTGTCCGACTTGCGAGGAAAGTCCATCTAAGTAAGTTGTGTGTGCACCCTGATCAAATGCAGCTACTTCGAATGCGCAACGAGTGCGCGTTGAGGGCTTTTCAAAAATCAATGCAATGTTTCGCCCAGTCATTCGCTGAATTTCGCGACGTTCCCGTTTTTGCGCCTTGAGTTCAATTGCTAAATCGATCAAGAAAACGATTTCATCTTTCGTAAAGTCAATCTCCTTTAGAAAATCGCGATTCTTAAGATCCATGACCACTCCGGGGAAGCTAGTAAACACTGGCAAACAAGAGAAGGCTAGGCAACTCTTAAGTCACCTAGCCTACCTGTTTAGATTTAACGCCCGGTGTAACTCATTACGTGCTTTACCCGGGTGTAGCCCTCAATTGCTTCAGCGCTTAAGTCATTGCCATGACCTGAGTGCTTAAAGCCACCATTTGGCATATCGCCAGCCTGGACCAAGTGGCAGTTAACCCAAATCTGTCCAAAATCTAAGTCCTGTGAGACTCGGATAATTTTCTGGTGATCTGTTGACCAGATGCTGGCAGCCAAACCAAAGTCCACATCATTAGCCATCCGAATTGCATCGGCTTCATTTTTGAAAGTTTGAATAGTTTGCACTGAAGCAAACACTTCAGTCTGAATCATTTCGTCATCCTGCTTTAGGCCGCCAATAAGAGTTGGCTCAAAGTAGTAACCACCGTTTAGGCGAGAAGCCTTGCCGCCAGTCAAAATCTCTGCATGGCTTGGCAATCTATCGATGAATCCTTGAACGCGATCTAATTGATTGATGCTATTAAGTGCGCCGTAGTAGTTACCATCATCTTCGGGGACACCAAATTTAAACTCAGATACTCGCTTGGCAAGTGCTGCGGTAAATTCCTTAGCAATACTTTCCTCAACAATTACCCGACATCCTGCGGCGCAGTCTTGGCCAGCGTTCATCACACCAGCTGTTGCAACTTCTTCGACCGTGCGATCGAAGTCGCAATCTGCGAACACAATTACCGGCGCTTTTCCACCAAGTTCAAGGTGGACGCGCTTTAAGTCTGGCGCTGCATTCGCTGCAATTTCCATACCGGCGCGAACTGAGCCTGTAATTGAAATTAAATCTGGTCGCTTGTGGGAAACCATTGCGCGCCCCGTGTCACGATCACCGTAAACAATATTTACAACACCTGCAGGCAAGTGCTCCGCGAAGATTTCCGCCATGATCGATGCGGTATGCGGCGTCGTATCCGAAGGCTTAAGTACAACAGTGTTACCCATGGCAATTGCAGGTGCGAACTTCCAAACTGCCATCAGTAGTGGGTAGTTCCAAGGCGCAACTTGAGCAGCGACACCAACTGGTTCGCGACGAACTGTTGAATCGTAGCCAGCTAAATATTCACCGGTTGAATATCCAGGAAGATTGCGAGCCAGGGTTGCGTGGAATCGAGTGTGATCTACACACTGTGGAATTTCGCCATCACGCATCCACCAAATTGGTTTTCCAGTATTTTGCACTTCAGCAGCTACTAATTCAGCAGCGCGCGCTTCCATTGAATCTGCAATTCGAAATAATGCAAGGCTTCGATCAGCTGGTGCTAATCGCTTCCAGCCATCGAAGGCTGCGTCGGCTGCCTTAAAGGCATTGTCAACATCACCAGCACGGGAAAGCGGAGCTTGACCATAAACTTCGCCGATAGCAGGATTCTCAAACGGCATAGTATTTCCGTCAACTGAATCGACAAATTTTCCACCGATGAAATTCTTTAATTTAGTCATGATCTCTCCTGTAGCTATTATTTTTCAAGAAATGCTTGCTAGTTTGCGACTGGCAACGCCAGCCACAGCTTCCAAAACACACAATGCGCCAAGTCGAATCGTTCGTTCATCCGTTGAATCAATTGAGGCATCAATTTCAGTAATGTCCATGCTAGTCACCTTGGCATGCGAAGTCGCTAAGAATGTCAAATGTCGAACATCGTCAGCACTTAATCCCCCAGGCGTAGCAGCAGGGCATCCTGGCGCGACGGCGCGATCGCAAACATCCATGTCCAAGTCGTAGTGAATGTCGCCACCGCTTGCACCCGCGATTGAAATTGCTTCGTCCATGATGTCCTTGAGGGAACGATTTCGCATCTCTGCGCGAGTAATTACAGTTATGCCGTATTCCTTCACGCGACGTGCATACTCAGGAGAGTTTGCATAGTCACTAATTCCAATTTGCACAATGTGAGTGCCTTGCAAGCCAGCTGCGATTAAACGACGAACTGGTGAGCCATTGCTAATGCCTTCACGGATGTCATGATGTGCATCTATGGTTATCAATCCGCACTTGTCGATCTGATCTCGCCACAATCCCTTGCAGACCGAATAAGTTGCCGCATTATCCCCACCCAGCGCAACCAATAAATCTTGTTTGCCGCGAACGGAATCCATGGCGGTAAAGACTCTTGCTTCGCCTTCATCCCAGTCTGGATCCGGAATGTCACCAAAATCCTTAACTGAAACAGAAGCGATGTCTAAATCGTGCTCCCAAGAATAAGTAGAGTACCTAAATAGTGCCTGCCGAATTGCATCTGGAGTTTGATCCGCATTTGTTGGCGTTAGCGAAGTCAAATGAGCACCCACTCCAACAATCGCCATGTCTGTATGTTGTGAATCGGAGCCTGACTTTAACCAGGCGCCAGCTCGGGGCCATAACTCGTCATTTTGCAAAGTGGTCATTTCTTACCTTTCGACTTTTCCAGCCTAACCTCATGGGTTTACCAAGAATCAAGCAAGCGCCTACAGTAACCTCGGTTAGTACCTCGTTAACCCAGTAGCAAAAGGATGACAATGGCATCAGGTCCTCGCCCAGTCCGCGCAATTCGAGGCACCACCCTAACCACTAAAGGCTGGGGACAAGAAGCAGCGCTGCGCATGCTGCAAAACAATCTTGATCCAGAAGTTGCCGAGTACCCAGATGAATTAGTGGTTTACGGCGGCACTGGCAAAGCTGCCAGAAATTGGGAATCCTTCGATGCACTCGTGCGCACTTTAACTACTTTAGAAAACGATGAAACCATGTTGGTTCAATCGGGAAAGCCCGTTGGAGTATTTCAAACTCACGAATGGGCGCCGCGCGTAATTCTTGCAAATTCAAATCTTGTTGGAGATTGGGCCACTTGGCCAGAATTTCGCCGACTCGAGCATCTTGGATTAACTATGTACGGGCAAATGACTGCTGGTTCCTGGATTTACATCGGGACGCAAGGAATCTTGCAAGGTACTTATGAAACTTTTGCAGCTGTTGCAGCCAAGAAGTTTGGCGGCACACTTGCTGGCACGTTGACAGTCACAAGCGGGTGCGGAGGTATGGGTGGCGCGCAACCACTTGCCGTAACTATGAACGATGGCGTTTGCTTGACCATTGATATTGATCCAACTCGATTAATCAGGCGCGTTGAAACTCGATACTTAGACGAAATTGCAACTGATCTAGATGATGCAGTTCGTCGATGCTTAGCTGCTAAAGCTGCGCGTCAACCACTTTCGGTCGGGCTTGTAGGCAACGCGGCTGAAGTACTTCCGAAATTACTTGCTATGGATGTAGCGGTTGATATTGTTACTGATCAAACTTCGGCGCATGATCCGCTTTATTACATTCCCGCCGGAATGGATTTTGCTGATGCTCGGGAATACGCGGAAAAGAAACCAGAAGAATTTACTGAGCGGGCGCAAGAATCAATGGCCAAGCATGTTGAAGCCATGGTGGGATTCATGGACAAAGGCGCTGAAGTATTTGATTACGGTAATAGCATTCGCGACGAAGCACGAAAGGGTGGCTTTGATCGCGCTTTCCAATTCCCCGGATTTATACCTGCTTACATTCGGCCACTCTTTTGTGAAGGTAAGGGGCCCTTTAGATGGGCAGCGTTGTCTGGAGATCCAAAAGACATTGCGCGAACAGACAAAGCAGTTCTGGACTTATTCCCAGAGAATGAACATTTACATCGCTGGATAAATATGGCGCAAGAACGCGTAGCTTTCCAAGGATTGCCCGCGCGTATCTGCTGGCTTGGTTACGGCGAGCGCGACAAAGCTGGGTTAGCCTTCAATGATCTTGTAGCAAGCGGTGAAGTTAGTGCGCCGATCGTAATTGGCCGTGATCACTTGGACTGTGGCTCCGTTGCTTCGCCATACCGCGAATCAGAAGCAATGCTTGATGGCTCGGATGCCATCGCTGACTGGCCGCTGCTAAATGCCATGATCAACATTTCCTCAGGTGCATCTTGGGTTTCGATACATCATGGTGGTGGCGTTGGTATTGGGCGATCCATTCATGCTGGGCAAGTTTGCGTTGCTGATGGCACTGCGCTGGCTGCACAAAAACTTGCTCGCGTATTAACAAATGATCCAGGTATGGGAGTTATTCGCCATGTTGATGCTGGCTATGACCAAGCGATGGATGTTGCAAAAGCGAAAAATGTCAGAATTCCAATGCTGGAGCATGACCACGCACTAACTGATTCAGCCGGAAATTTACTCTAAAAAATGAGCAGTCTGGCGATTACCAACATTAGTGAATTGGTAACTAATGATCCTGAAGTTAACAACGGCTTACTGGGAATAATTGATAACGCTGCAATCGTCGTAACTAATGGATTTGTTAGCTGGGTTGGCTCGGCAAGTGAAGTAAAGTCCAATGCAACATCAAAAATAATTGACCTACATGGCAAAGCATTAATTCCAGGATTTGTTGATAGCCACGCGCATTTGGTTTTTGCTGGGGAACGAAGCGCAGAATTTGCGGCGCGAATGTCTGGGCAGCCATACCTAGCTGGCGGCATTAAAACCACAGTTGCTGCTACTCGAAGCGCATCAGCTGAAAATTTGCGAAGTAACATCCAGCACTTAAGCACTGAAATGCTTGAATCTGGGATTACTACCTTTGAAACGAAATCAGGTTACGGCCTTGATGTTGAAACTGAAGCATTAAGTCTGCGAATCGCGAACGAATTCACCTCTGAAGTTACTTTCATGGGGGCACATGTTGTCCCAGTTGAGTATGCCGATCGGACTGAAGAATACGTTGATTTAGTTGTCGGCGAAATGTTAGAAACCTGTGCGCCACACGCAAAATGGATAGATGTTTTTTGTGATCGTGGTGCTTTTAATGTTAAGCAAGCACAGAGAATTCTTACTGCAGGAATCGCAAAAGGATTACGCCCCCGAATTCACGCACATCAACTTGAAAACATTGGCGCTGTGGCAATGGCCACAGCTCTTGATTGCGCCTCAATTGACCATTGCACTCACCTAAGTGACAGCGACATCAATTTGCTTGCTAAAAGTAATACTGTTGCGACCTTAGTTCCAGGCGCAGAATTTTCTACCCGCTCTACTTACCCGCGCGCCAAAGACTTATTGGATGCTGGTGTAAATGTTGCGCTAGCAACAGACTGCAATCCTGGTTCTAGCTTTACGACAAACATGCCCCTCATGATTGCTTTGGCAGTCCGCGAAATGCACATGACTCCAGAGCAAGCTTTGCATGCGGCAACTTTTGGCGGCGCAAAGGCATTACGTCGAAATGATGTTGGACAACTTAAAGTTGGTAGCCGCGCTGATTTAGTTGCGCTCAACGCACCCTCGCACCTACACCTGGCCTATCGACCAGGCGTACCTTTAGTTACAAACGTCTGGCAAGCTGGCAAGACGCAATTTGATGTCACTAAAAGGAGAAATCATGGCTAAGTCCGAAGTTGTCATCAACACAACGGGTATGACATTAGATGATGTGCTCGCAATCGCGCGTCACGATGCGAAAGTTGTGATTTCCCCGCAGGCTTTAGCGGCAGTGGCTTTAACCCGCAGCCGAGTTGATGCATTAGCTTCTTCACCTGATCCGGTTTATGGAATCTCTACTGGTTTTGGGGCACTTGCTAATCGACATGTCACACCCGAGTCTCGCGTTCAGTTACAAAAATCGTTAATCCGTTCGCATGCAGCAGGCCTTGGAAATCTTGTGGAACGTGAAGTTACGCGTGCGCTGATGACGCTTCGTTTGAAAACTCTCTGCTCTGGCCACACTGGCGTTCGTCCAGTTGTTGTTGAAACTATGGCTACGATCTTAAATGCAAACATCACGCCGGCTGTTTATGAATTTGGTTCCCTCGGATGCAGTGGAGATTTAGCCCCACTTGCACATTGCGCCCTGGTTCTGATGGGAGAAGGCGAAGTTGTAACGGAATCTGGGGAGATAATTTCTGCTGACGTTGCATTACGAAATGCTGGAATCAAACCTGTTGAACTTCGCGAGAAAGAAGGCCTTGCGCTTATTAACGGTACAGACGGAATGCTTGGCATGTTGATTATGGCAATTTCTGATCTCGAAATGTTGTGCGATTCTGTTGACGTAACTGCAGCCATGAGTGTCGAGGCATTACTTGGAACGGATCAAGTTTTCTTACCTGAATTGCACATGCCACTTCGACCACATCCAGGTCAAGCATTAAGTGCAGCCAATATGTTTAATGCCTTGAAGGGCAGTCCAATAGTGGCTTCCCACATTAATGACACATCAGTTGTCCAGGATGCCTACTCGCTTCGGTGCGCACCCCAAGTAACTGGCGCTGTACGCGACACAATTGCTCACGCAACTTTAGTTGCGACCCGCGAGTTAGCAGCTGCCATTGATAACCCAGTTGTACTTGCAGATGGTCGGGTATCTTCCAATGGAAATTTTCATGGCGCACCCATTGCCTACGTATTGGACTTCTTGGCCATTGCAGCGGCTGATCTTGGTTCCATTTGTGAGCGCCGAACTGATCGCATGCTCGATAAGGCCCGCTCGCATGGACTTCCTGCATTCTTGGCAGATGACCCAGGTGTCGATTCTGGATTAATGATTGCGCAGTACACGCAAGCTGCTTTAGTTTCAGAAAATAAGCGTCTAGCAGTTCCAGCAAGTGTTGATTCAATTCCGAGTTCTGCAATGCAAGAAGACCATGTATCAATGGGCTGGAGTTCAGCTCGCAAACTTCGCCAAGCGATTGCAAACTTAACCAAAATAGTTGGAATCGAATACTTCACTGCGGCTCGCGCACTTGACTTGCGCTCACCACTTAAGCCCGCACCGATTACCGGCGCTGCTCTAGCGCAATTACGAAAAGTCACACCAGGTGTTGGACCTGATCGCTTTCTTGCACCAGAAATGGCAGCCGCTGTTGACGTTGTAGCATCTGGCGCAATTGCAGCGCTAGTTTCTTCTGATTAAAAATTTCTGAAGATTAAACAGGGGCTAGTGGTACTTGCTTCTGCCTTGGTGGCCGGCTTACTACAACTAAGCCAGCAAGAATGAGCGCAGATCCAATCAGTCCTACTGTCGAGACTATTTCGCCCAAAAGAACCACACCTAAAATTGATGCAGTTAGTGGCTCCATGAGTCCTACGGTTACGGCAGTTGCGGCTCCGATTCTGGCAATTCCATAAATGAAGAATGCGTAAGCAAACGCAACAGTGACTATGCCTCCGTAAAGAGCGCCAAGAAGTAGGACAGGATCTTGCAGAAAACTAAAATCGCGCCCATAACTTAACGGCGCTTGAAACACCGTTCCGATTGTGAACATCGGAGCCACACTTTGAAACGGGGTGTGGCGCTTTGAGATCATTCCCATTCCAGTTGCCTGCATCGAATATCCAAATGCTGCTGCCATCGCAAAAGCAACGCCTAGAAAACTAACTGTGTTATTTCCACTTGGCCAATTCAGGGCTACCACGCCGGAAACCGCAATTAATGTTCCGACTACCCACTGCTTGCCCGGTGGCTGCTTAAGTGCAATCCAAGCGATTAAGCCCACAAAGATGGGGGCTACACCAATTGAAACCACGGCAGCGACACCAACGCCAGTCAATTGAAAAGCCAAAATAAACAATGGGAAAAACAGCGCAGCACCTGTTCCACCGACCAAAATCGGAACTGTGTCTTGTTTGGTGTAGCGACGCTTGTTCTTTGAAAACAAAACCAATAACCAAAGAGCGGCAGTTCCAGTGACATTACGAACTAGCGAATACTGAAATTCGGTGCCGGCTGGAAACAGTCTCACGACCGGACCCACTGTGCCCCAGATAATCGTTCCTAGGGCAACAGCGAAAATTCCAATTATGCGACCGTCTGATCGCTTGCGATGCTTACCCGCTGGTTGGGAAGCCAAGGTTCAATCCACCATGGCTTGGATCCAACCAACGGCTGGTGATTACTTTGCCACGAGTAAAGAAATGGACACCTTCAGTACCGTGTGCGTGAGTATCACCAAATAATGAAGCTTTCCAGCCACCGAATGAGTAGTACGCCATGGGAACAGGAATCGGCACGTTAATACCGATCATTCCTACTTCTACTTCATTCTGGAAGCGGCGAGCTGCGCCACCATCGTTAGTGAAAATTGCAGTTCCATTACCGTAAGGGTGATCGTTAATTAATTTGATTGCTTCGTCGTAGGTTTTTGCACGAATGACGGAAAGTACTGGGCCGAAGATTTCGTCTTTGTAGATTGTCATGTCTTTAGTTACATTGTCGAAAAGTGTTGGGCCAATGAAATAGCCTTCGCCATCACTATCAGGTACAACGTCGCGACCATCTACAACAATCTTGGCGCCTTCGGCAACTCCAGTGTCAATGTAGCCCTTGACTTTGTCACGATGAATTCCTGTAACAAGTGGGCCCATGTCAGTTCCACGAGTTCCATCACCTGTGACAATTTTGCCCATGCGATCTTCGATTTTTGAAATCAAGTCATCAGCAATTGGTCCAACTGCAACCAGTGCCGAGATTGCCATGCAGCGCTCTCCAGCTGAACCAAAGCCAGCGTTTACAGCCGAGTCTGCAGCAAGATCTAAATCAGCATCTGGCAACACGATCATGTGATTCTTTGCGCCACCAAGAGCTTGGATTCGCTTACCGTGCGCTGTGCCAGTTTCGTAGATGTATTTCGCGATTGGAGTCGAGCCAACGAAACTTACTGCCTTTACATCTGGGTGAGTAAGAATGCGATCAACTGCTTCTTTGTCTCCATGCACAACATTGAAAACTCCATCTGGCAAGCCAGCGTCTTTCCACATCTGAGCTACAAAGTTTTGCGCACTTGGATCTTTTTCAGAAGGCTTAACAATTACTGAGTTTCCTGCTGCAATTGCCACTGGGAAGAACCACATTGGCACCATGGCCGGGAAGTTGAACGGGGAAATAATTCCGACAACACCTAATGGTTGACGGATGCTGTAAACATCAACGCCAGTTGAAACGCTTTCCGAGTAACCACCCTTGAGTAAGTGCGGGATACCACAAGCAAATTCCACAACTTCTTGACCACGCATGACTTCGCCAAGCGCATCAGAGAGAACCTTGCCGTGTTCGGCTGTGATGATCGCAGCAAGTTCTTCCTTGCGTGCATTTAAGATCTCACGGAAGGCAAACAAGATTGTTACGCGCTTGGAAAGTGAGGTCGCTGCCCATTCCAAACCAGCGCGCTTGGCTACGGCAATTGCGGAATCCGTGTCAGCAGTTGAAGCAAAGTCAACGGTGCCGGAGATTTTGCCAGTGGCTGGGTTGTAAACATCGCCAGTTCGCGCAGCCTTGCCAGTCCAAAGCTTGCCATCGATCCAGTGCGTGATGTGGTTAGTCATTAAGGTCTCCTTGTAGCGGTATTTCCCTAATCTAGTGGACGGATTGACCCGAGCGTGTTGTAGGTTGCAGTATGGCGCAAATCCGATCCATCGTTGTATCTGTCCAAGAAACCCTCCGGGAAAGTGGCACTGCGGTAACGCCTGCCACAGTGAAAGTTATCGCTGCCGCCGTGGTTACCAATCCCCTAGCTGGCAAGCAATTAGTTAAGGATTTAACTGAACTCGAACTAATGAGTATCGAAGTTACTGACGTTTTAGCAAAGCGGGCAATCGCAGCAATAGGCGCGCTCGGATTGAATCCAGATGATGTTCGCGGTTATGGCAAGGGCGCAATTGTGGGCACCGACGGCGAACTTGAACATACTGCAGCCGTTTTGCATCCTCGGTTTGGCGCTTCAGTACGAGCCGCAATCGGTGGTGGCGCAGACATAATTCCTGGTACTAAAAAGGTTGCTGGACCAGGCGCTTCAATCACAATGCCAATCGGAAACAAGGATGATCGCTGGGTATTTGATGACATGGACTCGGCAGAGATTTCAATTGGTGATGCTCCGCGTGCCGATGAGATGGTGATTGCCATTGTTTATTCAGTCGGTGGCCGACCACACGCTCGTGTAACGAAGGTGAAGTAAATGTTTAAAGCGATTATTTTGTTAAAACGTGGCGAAACGATGAGCCATGAAGATTTCAAAACTTGGTGGCTAGTTGACCATTCGAAAAAGGCCGCAACTCTGCCAGGCGTTCGCAAAATAGTATTTAACTTGGCAGCTGATGGCAGTTCATTTGATGGCATCTCTGAACTTTGGTTTGATTCAAAAGAAGCCTTTGATGCAGCTTACGAATCTGATATTGGTAAGGCAGTCGCTGCAGATTCCATTGCTCACTTAGCTGATCGACAGCGGATTTTTGTAACTGAAAACGAAATCGTTTAACAACTGATTAGAACTGGATAAGGACGGCTTAACTATGGCTGAGAAACTAATCATTGAAACTATCGATGCTCACGCTGAGGGTGAGGGTGGTCGAGTAATTACGAACATGGCGCACCTTGTAAAAGGTGAGACCATGAAAGAACGTTTTGATTATTGTGAAGCAAATCTAGATTGGTTTAGACATGCAATTTTGCATGAGCCACGTGGTTACCCAGCCTTATGTGCAGTATTTATTTTGCCTCCTGTTTCAACTGGATCAGATTTTGGAATCATCGTGCTTGAGCAAGGTGGCTTTACCGCCATGTCTGGCAGTAACACTATGTGCGCTGTCACGGCTGTGCTTGAAAAAGGCATTGTAAAAATGCAAGAGCCAGAAACGACTGTCACCATTGATACCGCAGTTGGCACAATTTCAGTTCTTGCTCGCTGTAAAGCTGGGAAAGTACTTGACGTTTCAATTCGTAACGTGCCTGCATTCACTGTCTATATAGACAAAGTTGTGGACGTTCCCGAATACGGACCGATTCCCATTGACTTAGTGTTCGGTGGTCAATTCTTTGCCCAAACCAACATTGGAAACGTTGGCTTAGAAATTAAGCCGGAGAATGCAAAAGCGATTACTCGGGCTGGCGCTGCGATCAAGTTTGCCGTTAATCAACAGTTGACATTTGAACATCCTGAAAATCCAGCAATCAACAAAGTGGGAATTGTGATTCTTCACAATGGCGATCGCGAACCAGGAAAACAAGCACAAAATTCTGCGGTCTTAACCGGTGACAATTTGACTGCTGATCCAGAAACTTGGAAAGGAATGTTAGATCGTTCTCCCTGTGGCACTGGCACTTCTGGTCGAATGTCTGGACTTTATACACGAGGACAACTTGCGTTAGGTGAAGAGTTTTCCCACATGAGTTTCCTAGGTACAAAATTCTTTGGGCAAGTTTCCGATCCAATAAAACTTGGCCAGTACGACGCAGTCACGCCGACGATTCGTGGAAGTGCTTGGGTTACTGGCACGGCGACCTGGGAAATAGATCCAACTGATCCATTCCAAACTGGATACACGCTCGGCGACATATGGTAATTAGCGTCGGTCTGTGCGTGGGAGCGCTGGTAAAAACTTCTGCGGAAAATCTACGGACTGAGCGTCGGTCTGTGCGTGAGAGCGTCGGTAAAAACTTCTGCGGAAAAACTACGGAGTGAGCGTCGGTCCCCAGATTTCATGCTGATCCGCAGGATCGGCAAACTTAAATTGGGGACGCGAACAGAGCGTTTTAACGAAGAAGGTTTTTACTGGTGCTGCTCGCGAAGCTGTGAGGGAACCGTCACTACGTTCCTCCCGAATCCGTGGGCTCAGCAAAATGAAAAAAAAAAGCCCTTTGGGCGATCATTTTTCATTTGGTGGAGCTGAGGGGATTCGAACCCCTGACCCCTTGCATGCCATGCAAGTGCGCTACCAGCTGCGCCACAGCCCCGAACCTAGTCAATGTTAGTGGACTTTACTTATCGTCACCAATGGCAGGTTCAGGTAAGGATCCTGCGTTGTATTCTTGCAAGCGCCATTTTAGGTCCGGCAACTTTGGCATGTTTTCATCAAGTTCAGATAATACTGACCACTGCGCATTTGCAAGCACCCCAAGAATTGTCCACTGCCGAGGATCTAAACCAAGCAGTCGTCCAAGAGCTGAGCGAAGCGCACCACCGTGTGATGCAACTACTAATGTTCCACCAGCGGGAATGTTAACGAGTGCATCATTTACTGCTGCAACCACACGTTCGGAAACTTCCCAGCGAGTTTCCCCGCCACCTGGACGGATCTCCGAGTCCCCGCCCCAAGCTGCATAATCTTCTGGATACTTAGCAACGATTTCTTCGCGCGTCATACCTTGCCATTCACCAGCAAAAGTTTCGCGCAGGCGTTCATCGGTACTCAATGTAACGCCAGCTAAGTCAGCCAGGATCTGACCAGTTTCTAGCGCGCGTTCTAAGTCACTTGCAATTACATGTGTTGGCTTCATGGCAAGTAAAGTTTGCGCCGCATGTCGCGCTTGTTCCCGGCCAACATCGTTTAATGGAATATCAATTTGTCCTTGATGGCGATTCTCTGCATTCCACAAAGTCTGGCCATGACGCCAAAGAACTAAGCGACGAGAACTCATACCAATTCCATCGCGATTTTTGGACAATCACTCCATAACCGCTCTAGGTCATAAAGACTGCGCTCTTCATCTTGCTGTACATGGACCACGATTTCGAAGTAATCAAGTAGTACCCATCGACCTTCACGGTCACCTTCTCGGCGGATTGGCTCCACGCCAATTGCGCTCAAGGTCTCTTCAATCGCATCAATAATGGCCTTAACTTGGCGCTCGTTATCAGCTGAAGCAATCAAGAACACGTCAGTAATAACAAGGTGTTCACTGACGTCGAGAAGCACGACGTTCTCTGCTTTTTTATCGAAAGCCGCTTGTGCTGCGATCTTTGCAATCTTTAATGCATGTTCAGTTGCAGCCACAAAATTCCACACTTTCTAGTTGATCTAGATAAGACTACTTAATTAATGGGTAAGCGGGAAATGTCAGCACTTGGCCAAAGATTTGCAGCGCGTAACTCTATGATCAATTGCGCAATGCTCGAGGTTGGAACATTTGAGCGAGCTATTGACCCAAGCGCTGAAAAAATCTCATCAACTCGCTCTTGATCACCTTCTAAGTTTTCAAACACTGCGCGTAACACTTGATTGCCTCTAGCCATAAATTCATCCGTTGATTCAAATTCAGTTTGCAACATTGCATATCCTGCTGCTTCGCTTCCTTCAAGTAATGCTGTTCCAGCGCGAACATACCGAGGTACTTCCCCAGGCTCACTAACTCGGTAAAGGTTCTCGGAACCAACGGTAATTCCGCCGATGCTATCAACCAGTCCGGCGTAGGCCAGCCGCTGCAAATAGATGGAGCCATCAATTGGAATGCCAAGTGCTCCTGAGATGGCTTTGTCGACACCGTCAAAGGAGCCCTGCAATCCGGCATCGCTTATTGGAACAAAACCTTGCCCTGGTGGCACAATCAAAGTTGCTGGATCAATGTTTACGATGGCAAGTTTTGCTCCATCATCTAATTGACGGATCACAGTTACTGAAACAATTTTTTGATCAGAGTCAATCAGCGCAAACATAAGATTACTAATTTCAATAGCTGGCTCTGGCGCTTCTTGCGTTGCTTCTGGCGCAGCGCTCACCTGTTCTGGCAGCGGAACAGCTTGCCCATCCCCGCGAATAACAAAGACACCTGTTAACAGTGCAATTGCAACAAGCGAGCTGGTGAGCCACTTAAGAAAAGTGGGGATTCGATTCACGCGCGATACAGGCCATGTTTGGAAATGTAGTCGCTAACTGACTGTGGTACTAAATACCTGGTATCAAGGCCATTTGTAAAACGATCGCGTAACTGAGTTGCAGAAATTCTAACTTCGGGCATGTTTACAGATAGACATTCAAATGGCACATTTACGTCGTGCCCAATTCGATTTACTGCAACCACACTGACCTGCGCAACAAACGCTTTCCATTCGTGCCAAGTTGAAATACCGGCTAAGGCATCTGAGCCAACCACCCAAAATAATTCATCTTTGGGATTCGCTTGCTTCCACTGGCGCACTGAATCGATGGCATAAGTTGGACCACTTCGGGTGATTTCAATATCACTTACCTGGAATCTTGCATCATCTTGAATAGCAAGAGTGACCATATCCAGTCGTTGCTGCGCTGAGCTGATTTTCCGCTCACGTTTTTGCCACGGATCCCCTGCAGGCATGAACACAAGCGAATCCAGATTGAGTTCTTCGTGAACTGAGCTTGCAGCGATGAGGTGTCCCACATGAATGGGGTCAAAAGTCCCGCCCAATATTCCAACTCTCATACCCTCAAGAATACTTGCAACTAGTGTGGTGCTATTCCCTGCTATTTGAAGGACCGTTGTCTTGCAGACTATTGACCATCTTGTTATCGGCGCTGGCGCAATGGGAAGCGCCACCGCATGGCAGCTTGCGCACACTGGCCGAAGCGTCGCACTACTGGAACAATTTGGCGTCGCGCATAACAACGGAAGCTCGCATGGTGGAAGTCGAATTTTTCGACTCTCCTACCGAACTCCGCTTTATACCGACTTAGCTGCTCGAGCATTATTTGATTGGCGAGAATTAGAATCTGACACTGGCGCTAACTTACTTAAGCAAAATGGCCAACTTGATCATGGTTACAAAGAAGCTATTGACGAAATCGGCATCAGCTTAGATCGCTATCACCATCCATACGAGCGAATGGATGGTGATGAGGCACATGCTAGATGGCCAGGCATGAACTTCGAAGATCACGTAATCTATAGCCCTGAAGGTGGGCGCTGCTTAGCGGATAAAACTGTTTCAACTTTGATTCAACGCAATATGGATTTAGGCGTAGATGTTCATTTAAATACACCAGTTCTTGCAGTTCACCTTGATGGCGATCACGCCATCATCGAAACGCAGACCCAAACTTGGCGAACACCTTCGCTGGTCGTTGCTGCTGGTGGCTGGGTTAATAAACTTGTGGGACACCTAGTTAACTTGCCAAAACTAATTGTTGATGTTGGCCAACCTGCACATTTTCAACCAATCGCAACCATGCAAGATGAGTCACTGTGGCCAAGCTTTCTACATCACGGCGCAAATGGTCGAGGTGGCTCACCACTTGAAGCCAGCGCCTATGGACTTTACACACCAGGTGAAGGCGTGAAAGTTGGCACGTGGAGTGATCGCGCTGAAATTGATCCTGACAATAGAGATTTTGCTATTAGTCAAAAGCATCTTGGTGAAATGAAGGAGTACGTCTCACATTGGTTTCCAGGCTTGGATCTGGCAACCGCAGTTGCAACAACATGCCTATTTACAAATACCCCGCAAGAAGATTTTATTTTAGATCGGCGCGGTCCAATCACCATTTGTTCGCCTTGTTCTGGCCACGGCTTTAAGTTCGTTCCAACTATTGGAAAGATTACGGCCGAATTAGCAATGGGTGGGACACAGTCCACACCGCAGTGGCAACTGCCTAACTAGCCTTCATCTATTTCATCATCAGATTCAGGAATGTAATCCGCAAAAACTAGTGGCGCAGAAATTAGTGGCTCTTCATCCTGCGCGACCTGAGAAGTTGTTTCACTAAATTCGCCCGTACCAAACTGACGTATCCGATGGATCGCAAGTCGCTCTTCCGCAGTCAATCGCCGCTTATCGTAAAGTCGCTGATCTGTACCACGTGGACCTTGATGTAAATCGCCAACTGTTGGAGCCCAATCAAAAACAACTGCGCTTGGGCCATCACCGATTACAACTTCATCGCCCGCAACTGCGCCAGCTTTTGATAATTCAATTTCAATACCAGCGCGAGCCAATCGATCAGCTAAATAACCAACAGCTTCATCATTTGCAAAATCAGTTTGATGAATCCAGCGCTCGGGCCGCTCGCCGCGTACTCGGTATCGAACTTCATCCGCGCCAGCGCGCTCTACTTCGACGCTAAATCCACTGTCATCTACTGACTTTGGAGTCACAATTACGCGTGGTCGATTCTCTGCAGCAGTAATAGCCTCAGCTCTCGACAACTTAACGATCTCTGCTAACGCAAATCCCAATTCACGCAAACCTTCATGGCTCACTGCTGATACCAAGAATGTTTGGTACCCACGTTCATGTAGATCAGGTAACACGAATTCAGCAAGCTCTCGGCCCTCTGGAATATCGATTTTGTTTAAAACGACAACTCGTGGTCGATCTTCTAAGCCACCATATTGCTTAAGTTCATTTTCAATGACGTCTAGATCTGTAAGTGGATCGCGATTAGGTTCTAATGTTGCGCAATCTAAAACGTGAACCAGCGCCGCACATCTTTCAATGTGGCGAAGGAATTCAAGTCCTAAACCCTTACCTTCACTCGCACCTGGGATTAGGCCTGGCACATCAGCCATTGTGAACACCATTTCACCAGAGCGAACGACACCTAGATTCGGTTCCAAAGTTGTGAATGGATAGTCCGCAATTTTTGGACGCGCTGCAGACATGGCAGCAATCAAAGAAGACTTCCCAGCACTTGGATATCCAACTAGGCCGACATCAGCAACAGTTTTAAGTTCTAAAACTACGTCGCGAGTAATTCCTTTTTCGCCTAGTAATGCAAAGCCAGGTGCTTTTCTTTTTGTTGAGGCAAGCGATGCATTACCAAGTCCCCCGCGACCACCCTGAGCAATCACAAACCGGGTTCCAATTCCAAGCATGTCTGTTAAAACTGTGCCGTCAGCTAACGAGACAACGGTACCTTCAGGAACACTAAGTTCTAAAGCTTCGCCAAATGCCCCATTGCGGTGATCACCATGTCCAGGTTTTCCGCTTCCAGCACTACGATGTGGACTGCGATGAAAATCCAGAAGTGTTGTAACAGATGGATCTACAACTAGGACTACGTCGCCACCATTGCCACCATTGCCACCATCAGGTCCACCTAATGGTTTAAATTTTTCGCGATGTACTGAAGCGCAACCATGTCCACCGTTGCCGCCTGATACGTGGAGAGTCACTTGATCGATAAACGATGTCATGATTTCTCCTTTCAAAAGAAAAGCGGGCCCGAGCGGGCCCGCCTAACTAAAAAATTCTTGCGGGATTAATTAGCTGCAGCTACAACCGGGATGATGTTGATAACGCGACGACCACGACGGTTGCCGAACTGTACAGCTCCTGGAGCAAGTGCGAATAATGTGTCATCTCCACCGCGACCTACATTCTCACCTGGGTGAAAGTGTGTTCCACGTTGACGAACAATGATTTCGCCAGCATTAACTACCTGGCCACCGAAACGCTTAACACCCAAACGCTGGGCGTTTGAATCGCGACCGTTTCTGGTACTGGAGGCACCCTTTTTATGAGCCATGAGTTATACCTACTTCTCTGTTTTCTTTGGAGCAGCTTTTTTAGCGGGAGTTGCTTTCTTGGCGGCAGCCTTCTTTGCTGGAGCAGCTTTTTTAGCGGGAGTTGCAGCTTTCTTCGCAACTGGAGCAGCAGCTTTCTTGGCAACTGGAGTTGCAGCTTTCTTCGCAACTGGAGCAGCAGCTTTCTTGGCAACTGGCTTCTCAGCGACAACTGGAGCTGGCTTTGCGGCAGGAGCAGCTTTTTTAACAGGAGCTGCTTTCTTTGCAACTACTGGCTTAACTTTCGCAGTTGCTTTATCGCCAGCAGCAATCTTTTCGCTACCAATTGAAATAATTTGAACTTCAGTTAAATCTGAGCGGTGTCCTTGACGACGACGGTAACCAGTTTTGTTCTTGTATCGAAGGATTTCGATTTTTGGTCCGCGGTTATGGTCAATAACTTCAGCAGTAACGGTAACGCCCTTGGCGTCTGCATTTACTTTGCTGCCATCAACGATCAAAACTGTTGGAAGAACCACAGTCTCACCGCGTTTAGCTTGAACACGGTCAAGGGTAATTAGGTCGCCAACGGCAACTTTCTCCTGGCGGCCACCAGCACGAACGATCGCGTACACGAGGTATCTCCTTGAACTAGTGCTTGTTTCGGGCGAAAACCCTAAGTCTTAAGCCTCATAAGGTTACGGACTGAAGGGCCTTAGGGTCAAACCGAGACTTGCTCTTCTAGGTTGGAATCGGAACTTTGTTGCGGTGTGTTATCCGCTGAATGATCATGGTTTCCTTGTTTTCCCTTATTTTTCGGGGTTTTTTCAGGATCGTGCCCAGCCATGTTCACTACTGCGCCGCGGCCTTGGCAATGATCACAAGATTCGCTGAATACCTCCAGCAGTCCAGCGCCAATGCGCTTGCGGGTCATTTGCACCAAACCAAGTGAGGTTACTTCGGCAACTTGATGTTTGGTGCGGTCCCGCCCTAAACATTCAATTAATCGACGAATAACTTGGTCGCGGTTGCTTTCTAGCACCATGTCGATGAAGTCAATGACGATGATGCCACCAATGTCGCGGAGTCGAAGCTGGCGAACAATTTCCTCAGCTGCTTCAAGATTGTTTTTAGTTACTGTCTGCTCGAGGTTTCCACCAGAGCCAATGAATTTACCGGTGTTTACGTCAACTACCGTCATGGCTTCGGTACGGTCAATGACCAAGGATCCACCAGAAGGCAAGTAAACCTTGCGATCAAGTGCCTTTGCGATCTGTTCATCAATTTGATGCTCAGTGAAAACATCTGCGGTGCCGACGTACTTTTCTAGACGATCAGCAAGATCTGGCGCAACGTAAGAAACATATTGTTCAACAGTTTCCCAAGCATCTGCGCCCGAGACAATAAGTTTCTTAACATCCTCATTGAAGATGTCGCGAACTACCTTGATCGAAATGTCTGGTTCGCCATAAAGCATTGTTGGCGGTGACGCAGTTTTTGACTTGGCTTCAATATCAAGCCACTGTGCGGCCAATCGAGCCACGTCGCGGCCCAACTCTTCTTCGCTCGCTCCTTCAGCTGCGGTGCGAACGATTACACCACCATCTTCGGGTACTACTGCCTTCAAAATCGTTTTCAGTCTGGAGCGCTCACGGTCTGGAAGTTTGCGCGAAATACCAGTCATTGGATTGTTTGGAACATAAACCAAAAAACGTCCTGGCAATGAGATCTGACTTGTTAGGCGAGCGCCTTTTTGTCCAACGGGATCTTTGGTGACTTGCACCAAAACTTGGTCGCCAGATTTCAAAGCTGTTTCAATTTTCTTTGGCTGACCGTCTAGACCGGCAGCATCCCAGTTCACTTCACCTGCGTAAAGAACGGCGTTGCGTCCCTTGCCGATGTCAACGAATGCAGCTTCCATACCTGGCAAAACGTTTTGGACCCGGCCCAAGTAAACGTTTCCAACTAGTGAGCCACTGCTTGATTGATTGATGTAGTGCTCGACAACGATTCCATCTTCTAGAACTGCAATCTGAGTGCGTGCGCCTTGTTGGCGAACGACCATAACGCGTTCTACGTTTTCCCGGCGGGCAAGAAATTCTGATTCCGTCAAAATTGGCGCTCGACGACGACCTGAATCACGGCCATCGCGACGACGGGCACGCTTAGCGTCTAAGCGCGTTGAACCAGATTCACCTTCGGAGCCATCACGTGTACGAGTACGACTGCGTTTGCGCGCTGAGGCTGGTTGTGTTGAATCATCATCAGAATCTGATGCTGATTCAACTGATTCACCATCAACATCACTTTCGTTGTCATCAACTTTGCCACCATTTTTCGCGCGGTCTTTATTCTTACCGCCACGGCGGTTGCGATTACGGTTGCGGTTATTGCCACCTGTGCGCTCTTCACCAGAATCGGCACTTTCATCAGAATTAGACACAGTTGATTGCGCGTCATCGGAGGCAGCAGCTTTCTTTACTGGCCGCTTCTTGGCCTGGCCTTTTGCTGCAACAGAAAACACCTCATCTTGACTCTCTGCCTTAGCTGCTGCTTTCTTCTTTGCAGGAGTAACTTGCGTAACTGGGGCAGATTGAAAAACAGGTACTGAGATCGGTGCTTTTTTCGCAGCTGGCGCTTTTTTCTTCGCTGCTGCGGATTTTGTGGGTGCTTTTTCAGTTCCTACCTTTTCGGTAGTTGCCTTGGTAACTGGCGCATCGGCTGGCGGTCCAGCTGGGCGTCCAGCAGCACGTCGACGCGGTTTTGCTTCTGGTGTTCTATCGTTTCCCGACATGAAAGTCGTCTCCTATCGCACAAAACCTATGCCTTAGCACGGATCTTGCGTTCACTCACGCCCTGGGGCGCATAAGCCTATGTAGTGACGATGCCGGGCTCAAGCTTGTGTGGCTTCGCGGTCCAAAGTGAAAGGATCACCTACGGACCAACCATCTTCAAGCAAAGGACCCTGCGCCAGTCGAGTTACCCGAGGTGGGATCTCCTGGGCGAAGTCCGCAACTTTTTTCAGAGCTGCCAGAACATCGTCGGGTCGAACGGTTGGCACGCCATGCCGAA
The DNA here is from genome assembly GCA_041687715.1 of Candidatus Nanopelagicales bacterium. Taxonomy (GTDB): domain Bacteria; phylum Actinomycetota; class Actinomycetes; order S36-B12; family UBA5976; genus UBA5976. The sequence goes on along the minus strand of JBDNJO010000001.1, from coordinate 34,100 downwards.
CGACTACTTGAAGTATGGCACAGTCCGAGCCCATCTCCACATTTGCGCGAATCACCGCAGTTCGGGCGTCAAATGTACGAATTCCCGACTTTGTCATGCGTTCTACTAAAACTTCTGGAGCAGCTAAAAATAGCTTGAGCGCATTATCTAGAGTGGCCTGCGAAGTGCCAGGCAGCTCAATTTTCCAGTGGCTAGCCTCAAGGCGAGCGACAAAGTCTGGGGTGCGGGCTTCCACTACCGCCAAGATATCTAGGCCAGGTGGCAGAACTTCATCCAAAACTGCTTTAAGTTTTTCTGGATCTACTAGCGCGACCACGCCAATTTCAACGTATTCAGCTTCACTTGCCACACCAGTTGGCGCGGCATTGGCATAGGAAATCTTTGGGTGTGGCGAGAATCCAGCGCTATAGGCCATTGGCACACCAGCACGTTTTAAAGCGCGCTCAAAGGCCCGCTGAAAATCTCGATGTGACGTGAAACGGAGTCGATCCCGCTTGGCATGTTGAATTCGCAGTTTTTGTATTGCAGGAATGTTCTCACGACCAGGATCGCGATCACGAGCCACTATTAACAGCCACCCGAGATGGAATAGTTGGCATTGGCAGCATCACAGCATTTGTTGGGCCGACCTGAATTTCGGTACCCATTTGATCACAAACACCACAATCAAAACAAGGAACCCAGCGGCAGTCATCAACTTCGACTTCCGAAAGAGCATCTTGCCAATCATCCCAAAGCCATTCTTTATCTAGACCTGAATCTAAATGATCCCAAGGAAGAACTTCGGAAAGTTCGCGTTCACGAATGGTGTACCAATTAACATCAACTGCTTCATCAGCAAACGCGATTTCCGCAGCGGCCATCCACTTGTCGTAAGAGAAGTGCTCGCTCCAACCATCAAAACGTTGTCCGTCACGCCAAACTTGTTCAATTACTTTTCCAACGCGACGATCACCACGTGATAACAAGCCTTCAACTACGCCAGGCTTGCCATCGTGATAACGAACTCCAATGGATTTACCAAAGGCTTTGTCCTGACGAATTGCATCGCGCAATTTATAAAGTCTGGAATCTGTAGTTTCGTGATCTAATTGCGCAGCCCACTGGAAAGGCGTGTGAGGTTTTGGTACAAATCCGCCAATGGATACTGTGCAGCGAATGTCATTTCGACCAGAAGCCTCTCGACCAGCCTTAATTACTTCGTGAGCAAGGCGAGCAATCTGTAATACATCTTCATCTTCTTCAGTTGGTAGGCCACACATGAAGTACAACTTCACTTGGCGCCAACCTGAAGCGTAAGCAGCGGTAACCGTGCGAATCATGTCCTCTTCAGTAACCATCTTGTTGATTACGCGACGAATTCGTTCACTGCCACCTTCGGGCGCAAAAGTAAGTCCACTACGGCGACCATTGCGGGAAAGCTCATTAGCCAAATCGATGTTGAAGGCATCCACTCGCGTACTTGGCAAGGAAAGTGAAGTTTGGGTATTTTCATAACGATCAGCGAGACCCTTGGCTAATTCGGCGATCTCGCTGTGATCTGCGCTCGATAGTGAAAGCAAGCCAATCTCTTCGTAGCCCGTCTTTTCAAGACCATTAGCAACCATTTCAGCAATGCTGGTCATGGATCGCTCTCTCACTGGGCGAGTAATCATTCCGGCCTGACAGAATCGGCAACCTCGAGTGCAACCACGGAAAATTTCCACACTCATGCGCTCGTGCACACTCTCTGCGATCGGTACAAGTGGCGCCTTTGGGTATGGCCACTCGTCAAGATTCATCACTGTGTGCTTTGCTACCCGCCATGGCACACCTGGTCGGTTTGGAGCAACCCGACGAATGCGACCATCTTCTAAATATTCAACATCATAAAAAGCAGGAACGTACATGACGCCAGACTTGGAAAGGCGTAGCAATAATTCTTCCCGCCCACCAGGATTTCCTTCACTCTTAAATGCAGCAATGATGTCGGTAATTGCAAGGACTGCTTGCTCGCCATCACCAAGTACTGCGCCATCAATAAAAGTTGAAATGGCTTCTGGGTTAAAGGCAGCGTGTCCACCTGCAATAACAAGTGGGTGTGTCTCATCCCGGTCAACTGCATGCAATGGAATACCAGCAAGATCTATGGCTGTAAGCATGTTGGTGTAACCAAGTTCAGTTGAAAACGAAACACCAAGTGCATCAAAAGCGCCAACTGGACGATGCGCATCAACAGTGAACTGTGGCACATTGTTTTCGCGCATCAATTTTTCTAGATCAGGCCAAACTGCGTAAGTACGCTCACACAAAGTGTCCGCGCGCTCGTTTAGTACTTCATAAAGAATCTGTACGCCTTGATTTGGAATACCAACTTCATATGCGTCGGGATACATTAAGCACCAACGAACAACGGTGTCATCCCACGCCTTAATTACAGCGTTTAGCTCGCCACCAACATATTGAACAGGTTTTTGCACCCGAGGCAATAACTGTTCCAGTGCAGGAAATACAGACTGGACGGTCATAGTTAATCCTTTACAGATTTGGAAAGAACAGTGAAATTTCGCGCGCTGCTGACTCAAGTGAGTCCGAACCATGCGAAACATTAAATTGTGTTTGTGTTGCTAAGTCACCACGAATAGTTCCCATCGCAGCGTTTACTGGATTAGTTGCTCCCATCATGGTTCGCCAAGCAGCAATCGCGTCATCGCCTTCAATTACAGCAGCAACCAGTGGCGCACCAGAAATAAAATCAACTAAATCTTTAAAGAACGGCTTATCCGCATGCTCGCCGTAATGAGTTTCGGCAACACTTCGGGCAATTGTGCGCATTTCAAGAGCAAGGATTTTGAAGCCCTTGCGCTCGATGCGCGCAATAACTTCACCGATTAGAGCGCGTTCGACGCCATCTGGCTTAATAAGGACAAGGGTGCGTTCAGACATGTTCTTAATCTTAAAGGCTTTTTTCAGCCGCTTCTGCCTGAGCGATTTTCGCCTCATCAACTCTTTTACTTAACACTATGGCTAGCGCCCAAACCAATAGAAAAAGAATGCCTGGGAACAGCAGTGGCCCCACCCAAAATCCAGCGCCAATGATCAGGATCTGAACGAAGAGTCCAGTCGTTATTGCAGCGCGCCGATCGCGTCTAACGCCACCAATTGCCAAGATGCAAAGCAGCATGAGCAAGAACGTGACCCAAAGCGTCAATGACTTTGAGGTTTCATATACAACTATCGAAATTGGAATTGAAAGTCCAAGCACGATTGCCTCGAAAAACAATATTGCGCTACCCATAACTTTCATCAGGTTCCCACTCTTCCCATAAGGGCGCGCCCAGCAGCTGCAGTCACAACTGAGCCAGTAACTACTACGCCAACACCATTCATTCCTGCTTCATCGGCCATCGCAATTGCCTTATCTATTGCGCTTGCAAGATTTGCTTCTTCATAAACTCGATCTTCGCCAAAAACCTGAATGGCTAGTTTGGCAAGTTCCAAACTTTGCATAGCTCGAGCTGCGCCATTCCAAGTCACAACTATTTCGTTTAATACTGGCTCCAATGCCTGGAGCAATCCAAGTACATCTTTGTCAGCCATCACTGAAACTACGCCGATAATTTGTTCGAAAGTGAATGATTCCTCAAGTGCGGTAGCCAAACTCGTCGCGCCATGTGGATTGTGCGCAGCATCGACAATAACGGTTGGGCTCCGGCGCACAATTTCCATTCGACCTGGTGAAGTAACGCTGCCAAAACCCTCGCGCACAGCGTCAATGTCCAATGTCACTGTCCCACCAAAAAATGCCTCAACTGCGGCCAATGCAACGGATGCATTTGCAGCTTGGTGCGCACCAAAAAGTGGTAACAATATTTCTTCGTAGCTTCCGTTTAGCCCGTCCAGGTTTAGGGCCTGCCCACCAATTGCCATTGCGCGATCTCGAACACTGAATTCAACACCTTGGCGCGCAACTGCAGCATCGACAAGTACTGCGCGCTTTAAAAGAATTTCAGCTGGAATTGGATCTTGATACGACAGAACTGCGATTGATCCAGATTTAATAATTCCGGATTTTTCAGTAGCAACTAACTCCACAGTGTCGCCAAGATATTCTGCGTGATCTAGTCCAATTGGCATCACAACACTCACCAATGGAGATACGACGTTTGTGGCATCCCAAGTTCCACCCATGCCAACTTCCACAACGGCTACATCCACCGGGGCATCGGCAAATGCCGCAAATGCCATTCCAGTTAACACTTCGAAGTAAGACATTGCAGGTCCGCCATTAGCCAAACTTTCACTATCCACAATTGCTAAGTAGGGTTCCAATTCGTCATAAATTTCAACAAATTTATCAGCTGGGATTGGGTCGCCGTTAAGTCGGATTCGTTCACTTACTTGGTGCAAGTGTGGACTAGTTACTAATCCAGTTCGCAGCCCAAGAGATCTGAGTAAAGATTCAATCATTCGAGCAGTTGAAGTTTTACCGTTTGTGCCAGTGATATGAATAACTGGATACGCAAACTGAGGGTCACCTAAAAGTGTCATTAAATGGCTAATTCGATCCAAACTTGGTTCGATTTTCGTCTCCGGCCAACGAGATTCCAAGACCTCCGCTACGCGCGCAAGCTCCTGGAGATCTGACGAAGTCATGGATTCATTCTAAGTGGCTGCCATTGTCTAGGATTAGGGTTCATGAGCGCGCAACGAATGCCAGAAAAACCAACACTTGATGGCTTGGAATCAAAGTGGATGCAAGCCTGGGATAAAGCTGGCACCTACTCATTTGATCGCAGTGCGAATCGGGAAAACGTTTTTAGTATTGATACTCCGCCGCCAACCGTTAGTGGCTCACTTCACGTAGGCCATGTGTTTTCTTACACACATATAGATTGTGTGGCGCGCTACCAACGAATGAACGGTAAGTCGGTTTTTTACCCAATGGGCTGGGATGACAACGGATTGCCAACTGAACGACGAGTTCAGAACTACTTTGGCGTGCGCTGTGATCCATCACTTCCCTACGACCCAAATTTTATGCCGCCAAGCGAACCTGGGAAAGATCAGTTACCAATTTCGCGCCGAAACTTTGTCGAACTTTGCGTGCAATTAACTATTGAAGATGAGAAAGCGTTTGAAGAACTATGGCGACGACTTGGAACCAGCGTGGACTGGAATCTTACGTACCAAACAATAGATTCGCGTGCGCGTAGCGTCTCCCAGCGCATGTTCCTTAATAATCTTGCACGTAATGAGGCTTACCAAAGTGAGGCACCAACACTTTGGGATGTGACATTTAGAACCGCAGTTGCGCAAGCAGAATTGGAAGATCGGGAGCGACCTGGCGCTTACCATCGCATTTCATTTCATAAACCAGATGGTGAGTCAATATTTATTGAAACTACTCGCCCAGAACTTCTTCCAGCATGTGTTGCGCTAGTTGCTCACCCAGATGATGCTCGCTACCAACCACTTTTTGGAACTACTGTTACCTCTCCAATTTTTGGAGTTGAAGTTCCTGTAGTGGCGCACACTCTGGCTGATCCCGAAAAGGGATCTGGAATCGCGATGATTTGTACCTTTGGCGACACAACAGATGTGACCTGGTGGCGCGAACTGCAACTACCAACTCGTCCCATCATTGGCTGGGATGGTCGAATCATTTCGGAAATTCCAGAATGGATTTCTACTGAACTTGGCCAGAACGCCTACTCTGCGCTTGCTGGATTAACGGCGCACTCTGCAAAAGAAAAGATGGCTGAGTTACTTAAGGAATCTGGCGATCTTTATGGCGAGATTCGCGCAATAGTTCACCCCGTTAAATTTTTTGAAAAAGGCGATAAGCCACTTGAAATTGTTACAACTCGACAGTGGTACATCCGAAACGGTGGCCGGGATACCGAGTTGCGTGGGGAATTAGTGGAACGTGGGCAAAACATTAAGTGGCATCCCGATCACATGAAAGTTCGATACGCGAATTGGGTTGAAGGACTTAATGGTGATTGGTTAATTTCGCGGCAACGATTCTTTGGCGTCCCAGTTCCTGTTTGGTACGGCCTAGCTGCTGATGGAAATCCAATGTGGGACAAAATATTGGTCCCAGATGTCGCGGCACTTCCCATTGACCCCTCAACAGATGTTCCTGCTGGATACACCGAAGCGCAGCGCGGAATGCCAGGCGGATTTATGGGCGACCCCGATGTCATGGACACTTGGGCAACATCATCACTGACACCACAAATTGCAGGTGGCTGGGGATTTGATGAGGACTTGTGGAGTCGAGTGTGGCCATTTGATGTGCGTCCACAAGCGCACGAAATTATTCGCACCTGGTTATTTAGCACAGTTGTTCGCGCGCACTTAGAGGAAAAAGTTTTACCTTGGAAGCATGCCTTGATTTCTGGCTGGATCTTGGATCCAGATCGCAAGAAGATGTCGAAGTCAAAGGGCAATGTAGTCACTCCCCTTGATTTACTTGATGAACACGGTAGCGATGGTGTTCGCTACTGGGCTGCAAGTGGTCGCCCTGGAACTGATACTGCTTTCGATGTTGGCCAAATGAAAATTGGTCGACGCTTAGCTACCAAAATTCTTAACGCGGGTAAATTTGTACTGACTCAAGGAAGCGCCGCACCCGAAGCAATTACTGAACCAATTGATAAGGCGCTGCTGGCTGCCCTGGCTGATGTTGTTGATGAAGCAACTAAGGCTTTTGAAGAATTTAATTACACCAAGGCTATGGAAGTTGCAGAAAAGTTCTTCTGGGAATTTACTGACGACCATCTTGAATTGGTTAAGGACCGCTCCTACGGATTGGCTGGCGACACTGGAGCGCAGTCTGCGCGCGCTGCGCTAACTCTGACATTGGATACCTTGATAAAACTCTTTGCGCCTTTCCTACCATTCGTAACCGAAGAAGTCTGGTCGTGGACTTACGACGATTCAGTACACAAGTCGTCTTGGCCAACTTCAGATTCCCTGCGCGCATTCAATGGGGATGCTTCCCTGCTCGGAGTTTCTGCTGAGATATTGTCTCAATTACGAAAGTCCAAGAGTGAAGCTAAAGTTTCCATGAAAGCGGAAATCTTGGCAGCCACAATTAATGCACCAACTGAAGCTATTGCCAAAGCAAAGCTTGTTGCCGCTGATTTATTAAGCGCAGGCAGAGTCCAAGGTGAATTTACATATGCAAAAAGCGCGAGCCTAATCTCCTTGGAGATCGAACTCGCGCCACCTAGCGAAAGTTAAAACTAAGCAGTTTTTTCCTTTGGAATTCGTTTTGCAACTGGGGCATCGCGTGGAATCAAAGTTGGGTTTACGTTCTTTGCAACAACTTCCCGATTGATTACTACGCGAGCCACATCTTCGCGGCTAGGTACGTCATACATAACCGTTAACAAAACTTCTTCCATAATCGCGCGCAGTCCACGAGCACCTGTGCCACGCAAAATTGCTTGTTCCGCAACTGCTTCAAGTGCATCTGGGGTGAACTCAAGTTCTACGCCATCTAGGTCAAATAGTTTTTGGTACTGGCGAACTAAAGCATTCTTTGGTTCAGTCAATACGGCAACTAGTGATTCTTTGTCGAGTTGAGCGACCGAAGTAAATACCGGCAAGCGACCAATAAATTCTGGGATCATGCCGAACTTCAACAGATCTTCTGGCATAACCTGCGAGAAAATATCTTGTTCGTTAACTTCTTGTTGCTCGATGTTTGCAGTGAAGCCCAGTGCCTTCTTGCCGATGCGCTGGCGAATAATTTGGTCCAGGCCAGCAAATGCGCCACCAACGATAAACAAAACATTGCTGGTATCTATTTGAATGAATTCCTGATGTGGATGCTTGCGGCCACCCTGTGGTGGAACCGAGGCAGTTGTGCCTTCAAGTATTTTCAAAAGAGCCTGCTGGACACCTTCACCAGATACATCTCGGGTTATCGAAGGGTTTTCGCTCTTGCGCGCAACCTTATCGATTTCATCAATGTAAATAATTCCAGTTTCAGCTTTTTTGACGTCGTAGTCCGCAGCCTGAATTAACTTCAGCAAAATGTTTTCCACATCTTCGCCAACATAACCAGCCTCAGTCAATGCTGTTGCATCTGCAATCGCAAATGGCACATTGAGCATGCGAGCTAGAGTTTGCGCCAGAAGTGTCTTACCCGAACCAGTTGGTCCAAGTAGCAAAATATTTGACTTAGCAAGTTCAACGCCTTCTTCGCGCGTTGATTCATTCGCGCCAGCTTGAACTCGCTTGTAATGGTTATAGACAGCAACCGAGAGTGACTTCTTTGCCACTTCTTGACCAATTACGTATTGGTCAAGGAAGGCAAAAATCTCGCGGGGCTTTGGAAGTTCATCCCAGCCCAGGTTTACTGACTCGCCTAATTCTTCTTCAATGATTTCATTGCACAAGTCAATGCATTCGTCACAGATATATACAGCGGGGCCAGCGATCAATTTCTTGACCTGCTTCTGGCTTTTGCCACAGAACGAACACTTCAACAGGTCGCCACCTTCGCCAATTCGAGCCATAGTGGTCACCTCCCGGGGGAATAAGTGTGGACAGATACTTCGAGCGTTCTTCCAAAGTATCTTGAATCGTGCAATTTCTCTTGGCGTACACGCCAAAGGAAGGTTATTTATTTAGCGGAACCCGCGAACTTAGGACCTGGTCGATGATTCCGTATTCCTTGGCCTGTGGGGCTGTGAGGATTTTGTCGCGATCCATATCAAGACGAATCTCTTCAACTGAGCGACCAGTGTGATGGGAGAAAATGCCTTCCATCTCATCGCGCATACGCAAGATTTCATTTGCTTGAATCTCAATGTCTGAACCTTGGCCGCCACCTTCGGTGTAAGGCTGATGGATCAAAATCCGCGCATGTGGCAACGCAAAGCGCTTGCCTGGCGCACCCGCAGCAAGAATTACTGAAGCAGCCGAAGCTGCTTGACCAAGACAAACTGTTTGCACATTGCACTTTACGAATTGCATAGTGTCGTAAATTGCTGTCATCGCAGTGTAAGAACCACCCGGTGAATTGATGTACATCTGAATGTCGCGATCTGGGTCAAGCGATTCCAGAACTAGGAGTTGCGCCATGACATCGTCAGCAGATGCATCATCAATTTGCACACCTAGGAAAATGATGCGCTCTTCGAATAATTTGCCGTACGGGTTGTATTCCCGAATGCCTTGCGGCGTGCGCTCAATGTAGTTAGGCAGAATGTAACGCGATTGTGGTGAGTAATCCATGGAAGTCTCCCTTATGCCGTTCCGCCTTCGCCGGCCACATCGCGCGCACTGCGCACAACGTGATCGACGAAACCATAATCTTTTGCTTCTTCTGCAGTGAACCAGCGGTCACGATCAGAATCATCAGTAACTGTTTGCATTGACTGGCCTGTGTGTTCAGCAATAAGTTCTGCCATCTTTGCCTTGGTAAATTTCATTTGTTCAGCTTGGATCTTGATGTCAGCTGCAGTTCCGCCGATACCACCAGATGGTTGGTGCATCATGATGCGAGCGTGCGGCAAGGAGTAACGCTTTCCAGGTGCACCTGCGCATAACAGGAACTGACCCATGGACGCAGCAAGTCCCATTGCAACTGTTGCTACGTCATTTTTAACAAACTGCATGGTGTCATAAATTGCCATACCAGCACTTATTGAGCCACCAGGTGAGTTGATGTAAAGGAAAATATCTTTTTCAGGATCATCTGCTGCTAGCAACAAGATCTGAGCACAGATGGCATTTGCCATGTCATCAGCGACTTGGGTTCCTAGGAAAATAATGCGATCTTGCAACAAACGCTGGTAAACCGAATCGCCAAATTGCTGTCCAGTTGGGGACGGGGTGCGTGCTTCCGGGAGATTAAATCCCGGGACCTCGATGCCGCTCACAATTACTCCTAAATATTTTGGTAACTCCTAAACACTAAGGGGTTGGCCTGACATTGGCATGGGCGACATGGCTTTGTTCGCTCCTAGCGTGCTGGAAAACCAGCAAGTTCGACTATTCGTCGGCCTCGCAGTACCTATTTGCTTTTCGCCCGACTATTCGTCGGCCTCAAAGTTTTCAGTATCTGAACTGGCATCAAATTCGGCGTTAAAGTCTGCATCTGATTCATCGCCACGAAGTACTGACTCTAAATCGACGGCATTGCCTGACTTATCAACAACAGAGACACTTTCTAGCACGGTTGCAAGCGCCTTTGCGCGACGAACTTCAGAGACTGCGCCTTGAACTTGGCCAGACTGAACCAGCTGATCGGCGAACTGATCTGGGGCCATGTTGTAGCGCTGCGCTTCTTGGATTAACCACTGGGAAAGTTCGGCATCGTTTACTTGCAGATCTTGCGTCTGCGCGATCTTGTCTAAAATCAACCGCGACTTAAGGCCACTTCGAGTTGTGGTTTCGTATTCAGTGCGATGCGCATCATCACCATGACCATCTTCAAAGTGAGCTGCGATTTCATCTTGAATAGTGCGATCTGGCAATTCCAGCTTCACTGCTTCCATAAGTGCATCATGAGTTAAATCGCGTGCTTGGTATGCCTGCTCAATTAATCGGACCCGACCTAAGCGAGTGCGGATGTCTTCGCGAAGTTCACCAATAGTGTCGAACTCACTTGCTAGTTGTGCGAATTCATCATCGGCAGCTGGAAGTTCACGCTCGCGCACTCCCAATACTTTCACTTCCACTGTTATTCCCTTGCCGCTCCACTGACCGGCTGTAGGAGTAAATAAGAAATGACGGACTTCATCGCCTTTGGCTCCGCGAACTGCGTCATCAAATCCAGGCACCATGTCGTCAGAACCAAGTTCATAACTGAATGCATTTGCGGAAAGTTCTTCTACGTCCTGACCTTCATGGTCACCACGTAAGTCAACCAATAAAACATCGCCATCTTTTGCAGCGCGCTTTACATCTTTTAATGCTCCAAAGCGGCCACGAAGTGCAGTTAGTTGTTCTTCGACTTGGTCAATAGTTACTTCTGCATTATCGACAACGACTTTAAGATCACTAAATTTTGGAAGTTCAAATTCTGGGCTGATATCAAGTTCAGCTGTGAAAATTAAGCCAGCTTCTTCATCCAGCGTTGTCACGTCAACTTCAGGGCGACCCAGTTGCACGATTTCATTTTCGATTAACGCCTGCGCTAGGCCAGATGGAATTGCATCGTTGACTGCTTCTTCCAGAACTGCAGCCCTACCCACGCGCTGATCAATAATGCGAGTGGGAATTTTTCCCTTGCGGAATCCCGGGATGCTTACTTGCGCACCAATGCGCTGGTAAGCCGAATCCAGATTTGGCTGAAGTTCAGCAAAGGGCATCTCTACGGTGATCTTTACGCGGGATGGGGAAATGTTTTCTACGGCGCTCTTCACGGCTCTCCTACTTATAGGGCGATAGATGTGTAGAGCCCGCCCTAAATAAATAAGGCGGACTCCGCAACTACGAGTCGGGGCGGAGAGACTCGAACTCTCGGTCTCCTGCTCCCAAAGCAGGCGCGCTAGCCACTACGCTACGCCCCGATCTTGCTGTTCGATTCTAGTCAATTTTCGGAAGTTACCAAAAACGAGTTCTGGCCAGGTTCAACAATGTGATGCTCGTGCGATTGAGGTACTCAAATCGGGTGGAGCGGGTGACCGGGATCGAACCGGCATGGCCAGCTTGGAAGGCTGGGGCTCTACCATTGAGCTACACCCGCATGTTGCATTTTCTGCGCAGACATAGACTACCTCAAGACTTCAAGTCCCTGTGTCCCGCCCGTGTAACTGATGTAAGTTACACACATGTTCGCTATTGCAACCCAGATGTCTGATGATGGTCGCTTACGTGTAACCCGCTGGTCCTTTGACCCAGGAAGCGAAACCGGTGTGCACACCCATGAGTTTGATTATGTAGTCGTCCCTATTACAGGCGGGCAATTAACGTCTACCGACGGCAGTGATGAAGTTTTGCAAATGCAGCAAGTTGCTGGTGAAAGCTATGCTCGAAATAAGGGTGCGACCCACAATGTGCGCAATAACAGTTTGGTTTTTGTGGAATTTGTGGAAATCGAACTACTAATTAATTAACGGTATTCTTCGTTGGCACTCACTTGCGAACGCTCGTTAACTGCCATAGTTCTGACACTCTTTTCCATTGGTTTCCTGATTGTCAGACCCGCACCAATCACCAAGGCGGCGCCAATAATCACAAGATTTTTTACGATGTATTGACCTTCAAGTGTCAACACAAAAGGAAAAACTTTGAAACATTGCTCCGGCAGGAGAATTAGAGGCAAGAAAGTGCCTGGCATTTGTAGCGCTAGAAGTAAAAGTCCGATGCGCAATAAGGCAGGAATTAAAAAACATACCCCAATTGCAATTTCCCACCAACCGAGGATCGGAACAATAATTCCAGGTGTTAGCCAATAAACCGTCGCAGCCACCATGTCATACGCCGGCGAGAGATGACCTACCGTCTTAAGCGCACCAAACCAAATAAAAACGATACCAATTGAAGTCCGCAAGAAAGGAACCCCAATTTTACCAAAAAGGTTAATGACGTAATGGTCGAAGCGACCAGCAAGATTCTTCGCTGAATCTTTTAACATTACGTATAGCCCCTTAATTACGATTTCTCTCAAATTATAGAGGATTCTGAGGGGTTGGGCGCTTTGTAACGGAATAGAAATACACCTAGTCAAACTTTTTCAAACAAATCCCAAAAACGTTGCCCTTTGTAAAATTCAAGAATGCGCGAAATTGCAGAGCAAAATCAGTTAAAGATTTTCGTACTCGGAAATTTGCCCGATTCGGCGCACATGGCGCTCTGCGTCACTAAACGGGGTTTCTAAAAACGCATCAATAATCTCAAACGCTTCAGTTTGAGTGTGTTGACGTGCGCCAATCCCAACAACATTTGCGTTGTTATGTTCTTTCGCAAGTTGCGCAGTTGCAATGCTCCAAGCCAACGCCGCGCGAACTCCATTAACTTTGTTGGCAGCAATTTGTTCACCATTTCCAGAGCCGCCAAAAACTACGCCGAGTGATTCTGGCTCTGCTGCTACTGCTTCGGCGGCGGCAATACAAAATGCTGGGTAATCATCCTCAGCGTCATATTCATAAGCGCCATGATCGACTACTTCGTAACCCTTGCCGGTTAGATGCTTAGTTAATGCATCTTTGAATTCCAGGCCAGCATGATCCGTGGCTAAGTGAACGCGCATGGCTTAATCTTTCCAGTTCCCCTGTAGAAATTTGTGACTAATCAAAAATTGGATCGCGTGTGCGAGTTCGTTTCAATTCAAAGAAGCCATCCGTTGCTGAAACGAGCAATACGCCATCCCATAATTTTCCAGCTGCCTCACCGCGAGGCGTTGGCGAAATCACTGGTCCAAAAAAAGCTGTGTCATTTACGTGGATAACTGGCGTGCCAACATCCATACCAACTGGATCCATACCTGCGTGATGACTTACCTTTAACGCTTCATCGAAGTCTGTGGAATTCGCAGCATCAATTAGATCGGCGTCTAGGCCGCACTCTGCCAAAGACTCTGCGATCACAGGCAAATAATCATCACCGCGGCCTTGATTATGAATACGCGTTCCCATTGCGGTGTAGAGAGCGCCCGTAACTTCCAAGCCATGACGTTCTTGAGCTGCAATGACAACACGAACTGGCGCCCAAGCGCGCTTCATCAAGTCGATGTACTTCTCAGGTAAATCGCGGCCCTCGTTTAGGACGGCAAGTGACATAACGTGCCAGTTTGTAGTCACTGGTCGCACTTGTTCAACTTCAAGCATCCAGCGCGAGGAAATCCATGCCCACGGACAAATTGGATCGAACCAGAAATCTGCAGATGTTTTAGTTTGTGTCATGCCTTCAGATTAGACCCACATGTTGCCTATCGATTTTTAGGTGTCAAACTGTACGTACCCAAGAATTTGATTTCCAAGGAGTGCGCCTGTGTCAGGTACCAACATCACAAGACTTGAAGCGAGCGAACGTTCTGCCGTAGTCCAGGCCCACTCTTATGAAATTGAGTTAGACCTAACAACCCGTGATGACACCTTTACAAGCAAGACAACGGTGCACTTCACTGCCAGAGAAGGCAATTCAACTTGGATCGATTTCATTGCGCCAAAAGTTCAACGTATCGAATTAAATGGCGAATCCCTTGATACCGGGACTCATGACGGTTTCCGAATTCCACTGCACAACCTAAAGTCCCACAACGTTTTGATTGTTGAGGCAGAAGCCGCCTATATGAATACTGGCGAGGGTATGCACAGGTTCATTGACCCCGTTGATGATGAGGTCTACCTCTATACACAATTTGAAATTGCTGATGCCCGTCGAGTATTTGCTTGTTTTGATCAGCCTGATATCAAGGCAACTTTTGCTTTCACCATCACGGCGCCTGGCCATTGGAAAGTAACCAGCAACTCAGCGACACCGATGCCAGAGTCAGTTCGCGATGGCATTGAGCGCTGGACCTTTGCACCAAGCGCCAAAATGTCCACTTACATCACTGCAATTGTGGCTGGTCCTTATTACGAAGTGCGCGATGAATATAGAGGCAAGTTCGGCACCTATCCCCTTGGATTGTTTTGCCGTAACTCCCTAGCGGAGTATCTCGATCCCGAAGATTTGTTCACGGTAACCAAGCAAGGTTTCAAGTACTTTGAAGATGCCTTTGATTACGGATATCCATTTGAAAAGTATGACCAATTGTTTGTTCCAGAATTTAATGCTGGTGCGATGGAGAATGCTGCCTGCGTTACGCATCATGAAAGTTACGTATTTCGTAGCAAAGTAACGCGCGCTACTTATGAACAGCGCGCAAACACTGTTCTGCACGAGATGGCGCACATGTGGTTTGGCGATTTAGTCACAATGAAGTGGTGGGATGACCTGTGGCTAAATGAAAGTTTTGCTGAGTGGGCTGCGCATCATGCATCAGTTGAAGCAACGCAGTACACCGAAGCGTGGGTTAACTTCGTTAATCAACGCAAGTCTTGGGGTTACCGCCAAGATCAATTGCCAACTACTCACCCGATTGTTGCGGACATGTTTGACTTAGACGCAGTTGAAGTTAACTTTGATGGCATTACTTATGCAAAGGGTGCATCCGCGCTTCGTCAGCTTGTTGCCTGGGTTGGTGAAGAGGCTTTCTTTACGGGAATTCGTGCCTACTTTAAGAAGCATGCTTGGGGTAATACCGAGTTACAAGATTTACTCGTTGAACTTGAGCAAGCATGCGGCCGCTCGCTCAAAGACTGGACGCAACGCTGGCTCCAAACTGCTGGTGTAAATACCCTTCGCCCTGAAATTGTGGTGCAAGACGGAAAGTACAAGTCAGTAACAATCGTTCAAGAACCACCAGTTTCCCCTGTTGGTGTAGATCAATTACTACGCCCGCATCACATTGGAATCGGACTTTACAACCGAGCTGGTACCCAAATAAAGCGAGATAAGCGCATCGAAATCGATGTCGATGGTGCTCGCACTGATGTGCCTGAACTTGTCGGACAACCAATTGCAGATTTGATGTTGTTAAACGATGGCGACTACACCTTTGTAAAAATCCGCCTTGATGACAACTCAGCCAAGACTTCAGCAACTGGTTTACGCGACATCGAAGATGGGGTTGCTCGCGCACTCATCTGGGGCGCTTCCTGGGATATGACGCGCGACGCTGAAATGAGTGCTAGTGATTATTTAAGTATGGTTTTAAATACTGATCTGGGTGAAATTGAAATCGGCGTCGCTCAGCAACTGTTACTACAGGCACGTTCGGCCATCGAGCAATTTGCGAATCCTGCTAACCGCGCAGTAAATCGTGATTCCTTGGTTGCATCACTGTTGGCCGCTCTAGAAAAAGCAGATGCAGGTGGCGATCATCAACTCGCGTTCGTAAAGAACATCGTTGGCTTAGCTCGAACTCCGCAGCACACTGAGATTTTGGCTGGCTGGCTAGATGGTTCAAATGTTCCAGCTGGACTAGAAGTTGATACTGATCTTCGTTGGTCGCTCGTGGCTCGGCTAGTTGCACTTGGTGGCTTAACAACATCTGCGATCGACGATGAATTAACTCGTGACAACACTGCAGGTGGCCAGCGTCAAGCAGCTTCAGCTAAATCAGGAATTCCAACTGCAGCGGCAAAGCTCGAAGCGTGGAACGCAGTTGTTGAAAATGATGGACTCGCTAATGCGTTACTCGAAGCAACCGTTGGTGGGTTCTCGCAACCAGATCAACGTGAACTATTAATTCCATTCGTTGATAGATACTTCGATTCATTAGCGAACATTTGGGAAACTCGAACCAATGAAATTTCCCAAACTTTAACGCTGGGACTTTTCCCATCCCTTCTTGGCTCCCCCGAGATCATGGCTAAGGCAGATGCATTTATTGCAAGCTCAACAGATGTTGGCGCGATTAGATTGGTGCGCGAGTTGAGGGACAATGTGGATCGGTCACTGCGATGTCAGGCATGTGACGGAGCTAAGTAAATACTGCGATGTCAGGCACGTGACGGAGCTAAATTATCTAGTAAGTGATCTGAGAACGTTCACTTGGTGGGATTTGTTTGTCGCTAAGAGTTGGGTCATCTAAGTAGCCATCACGAGTTGAATTTCGTGCTGCACTAGTCCAGCTTGGCCCAAGCGTTAACAGGGTAATGATTCCAGTGATAGCAATCGGCAAAACAACAAACCAAAGGATTGCACTAAGCGTTCCCATTGGTTCGCCTGGTTCATCACCGTCGTCGCGTTTATTAGTCTGCGCCATTACCGGGTAAATTGCGGTTGCGCTCAGAATTGCAGTTGCAGTAGTTGTTGCCCATATGCGGCGGGTAGCAGTAATCACTCCTTTATTTTACGACAGGATATTTTCATTTTCCCTACGCATCCAAAGAATTCGGCGTGGCATAGGACACAATGAAGAAATGGATTCAAAAGAAGTTCTGGCTTGGTTTTTAGGTCAACCCGTGAAAGTAGCAATCGTGGTTGTCGTTGCCCTGGTAGCACGAGTCGTCTTGCTGCGAGCTGTAGATCGACTCACAAAGCGTGCACTTAGCTCCAGTTCCAGGTCAGATCAACGAGCTGCCACAGTAAGTCGCTTGCTCCACGGCACTATAAGCAGCACCGTTTGGATCATTGCGTTAATAACTATTTTGGCAATCGCAGGTATCAACGTCGGCCCCTTGCTAGCTTCTGCCGGAATTCTCGGCGTCGCAGTAGGTTTCGGCGCACAAACTTTGGTCAAGGATTACATTTCTGGAATCTTCTTGATAATGGAAGATCAATTTGGTTTGGGTGATGAAGTTGAGATTGGCACAATTCACGGCACGGTCGTGGACGTTGCGCTTCGCGTAACTCAGGTCCGCGACAGTGACGGCCGACTTTGGTACATCCGAAATGGTGAGATTTTGAATGTTGCCAACCATAGCCGCCAACAATAATGAGCAATCCGGTCAGACCCAGTCTGCACCAACATTCTAAATAAGCGACAATTAGATATGACACAACGTTGCTTAGTTACTGGCGCCACTGGTTACATTGGTGGCCGATTAATACCCAGATTGCTCGAAGAGGGCGTAACAGTTCGAGTACTTGTGCGGCACCCTGAGCGCATATCGCAGCACCCTTGGTTCGACCAAGTTGAAATCGTATCTGGCAATGCTGATGACCCCAAGGTTTGCGACGATGCCCTGAGAGACGTTGACGTCGCTTATTACCTCATACACGCCATAGGTAGCGCTGGCAACCTCGAGGAAAACGAACGTCACACTGCAACTGTTTTTGCCAAAGCAGCCAAAGATAATAAAGTCAGCCGAATTATTTATCTTGGTGGCCTACAGAATGATCCAAAACTTTCCCCACACTTGCGCTCACGCGCTGAAGTAGGAAACATTTTCTTGAATTCAGGTGTCCCAACGATTGCCTATGGCGCTGCAGTCATTATTGGTTCGGGCAGCCTTTCCTTCGAGATGCTGCGCTACCTCACTGAAATTTTGCCAGCGATGATTACTCCACGATGGGTTCGTACCAAGATTCAACCGATTGCAATTCGCGATGTTCTTCGCTATCTTGTGGAGGCTCGTAACTTGCCCGCGGGAATCAATCGAACTTTTGACATTGGTGGTCCTGACATCCTGACGTATCAAAAAATGATGCATGGCTATGCCAGCGTTGCGGGTCTGCGCAAACGCATTATTTTGCCAATCAATATCCTCTCCCCTGGACTTTCAGCGCGTTGGATTGGGCTTGTTACACCAGTTCCAAAAAAGATTGCGCGACCACTCGTTGACAGCTTAAAAACTGAAGTTATTTGTGCAGAGCATGACATCAAGCAGTACATTCCTGATCCCCCTGAGGGATTGCTTGGATTTGAGGATTCCGTTGCAATTGCACTAACGCGAATTCGCCAAGCTAACGTAATGTCTCGTTGGTCTTCTGCATCAATGATCGGAGAGCCAAGTGAGCCGCTTCCGACAGATCCAGAGTGGGCTGGTGGTTCGCTCTACACAGACGATCGTTATGTTCCTTCTAATTCTTCCCCGGAATCACTATGGAAAATTATTGAAGGCATTGGTGGCCAAAATGGTTGGTACTCCTTCCCACTGGCGTGGGAAACGCGTGGACTTATAGATAGATTCTTTGGTGGTCCCGGCATTCGCCGCGGCCGACGTGATCCAAATAAATTGCTTGCCGGTGAGATTGTAGATTTCTGGCGCGTTGAAGAATGTATTCCAGGTGAGTTACTCCGGCTTAGAGCTGAAATGTACATGCCAGGGCTTGCTTGGCTAGAACTTCGTGTTGAAAAAAATGATGCTGGCGAAACCATGTATCACCAGCACGCTATCTACCACCCCAAAGGATTGGCGGGCCATGCATACTGGTGGTCAGTTTGGCCATTCCATGGATTTGTATTTGGTTCGATGACTAGAAATATCACCAAGGCTGCTGCGGCACTAGATGTGAAAAAACTAGCTGTTAACTAGGGCAAACTAGACACGTGGAACGCACTTTATTTGAGGCTGTTGGTGGCGAAGATTTCTTCGTAAAACTTGTTGATGGTTTTTACCACGGCATCGAAAGTGATGAAGTTCTCAGCGCTATGTATCAAGGGCACGATTTAGTCCAAGCTCGTCGTCATCTTGCATTATTTTTACAACAATATTGGGGTGGCCCAACTACCTATCAAACAGAACGTGGACATCCTCGCTTGCGCATGCGTCATATGCCTTTCGTTATAGATGCTGATGCCCGAGATCGCTGGCTCGATCATATGCAAGCATCTCTTGAGAAACTTGAAATGCCGCTGGATGCTCGCCAAGACTTGTGGGAATACCTGGTAGCAGCAGCAAACAGCTTGGTTAATACCGAGTTTTAATAACTACATTCTTAGCTTTATTAGAGCGCCAGTCTATTTTTTACTGAAAAAGAACTAACTACGCATTAAATTTTCGTAAGTTTCTTTAAGTTGCGATGGAATGCGGC
The DNA here is from genome assembly GCA_041687715.1 of Candidatus Nanopelagicales bacterium. Taxonomy (GTDB): domain Bacteria; phylum Actinomycetota; class Actinomycetes; order S36-B12; family UBA5976; genus UBA5976. The sequence continues at coordinate 14,624 of JBDNJO010000001.1, read as the reverse complement.
CCGGAAGACCACTTTCCATATTCATGCACACCATAGTGGTTTTTGCTCGCATGTATTCTGCATTCTTATCAAGCAAGCTATACCCAATTACATAAGAACTGTTTCCGATCGATTCAATCCAAACGTTCATTTGCATCGGCTCTGGTCGATATGTCAAAGGCTTTAAATATTCGATGTCATGGCGAACAACAAACTGTCTAATGCCATCTAACTCAGGGGCAAAACCAGCATTTGCCAATAATGAAACGCGAGCATCTTCTAGATAACCAACGTAAGCAACATTGTTTATGTGCTCAAAGACATCCATATCACCCCAGCGCAAATGAACTGGAACGCTAAGAATTGCCACCTAAAAACCTGCCTAAGTAGGAACTAATTAGTCCAGCGTATCGCGACACAAGTGACTAGTTGACCTCTAGGAAATCACTTTGCACTGCGCCAGCTGCAAAAATTGGGCGCTTAGTTGGAAAGTCCGCTTCGAAAAGTTGCGAGATAATCAACATGTCTGCCGTTGTGCGATTTACTGCAATACCTGCATTCCAAAGTGTTGCAATGCGCAATAACGCTTTCACATCTGGATCATGCGGCTGCGGTTCCAATGGGTCCCAGAAGAAAACTAAGATGTCGATTTTGCCTTCTGCAATCGCTGCGCCAATCTGTTGATCGCCGCCGAGTGGACCACTTAAAAACCGTTGCACTGGCAGATCTAAAGAATCAGCCAGCAAAGCGCCAGTTGTGCCAGTGGCAAACAGATTGTGCCGAGAAAGTAAGCGCCGGTTTTTCTTACTCCAGTCGAGTAATTCCTCTTTTTGATTGTCGTGCGCAACAAGTGCGATGTTTCTAGTAATCCACGGTTTAAGGTCATTCATTTTCATAACATCTTTCATGACACAAATGTGACACATAAAAACTAACGAAACTTAAACAACGCCTGAACTGCAAGTGTCTTGTCGCATAAAAAACTGGAGTGTAAAGCGCTCGCAGAAATTTAGCCGCGTGTTAGCTTTCGATACGTCGCACGATGCGGACGAGCAGCATCTGCGCCAAGACGATCAATTTTATTCTTTTCATAAGACTCGAAGTTTCCTTCGAACCAGAACCATTGGGAATCGCCTTCATAAGCCAGAATGTGGGTTGCGATGCGGTCTAGGAACCAGCGATCGTGCGAGGTAATGACCGCGCAACCTGGGAATTCCAGTAATGCATTTTCTAGCGATCCAAGCGTTTCCACATCAAGATCATTAGTTGGTTCATCGAGCAAAAGTACGTTGCCACCTTGCTTCAAAGTCAAAGCAAGATTTAGCCGGTTGCGTTCACCACCGGAAAGTACTCCGGACGGCTTTTGCTGATCTGGACCCTTGAAGCCAAACGCTCCAATGTAAGCGCGTGATGGCATTTCGACTGCGCCAACTTTGATCCAATCCAGGCCATCAGAGACAACTTCCCAAACATTTTTGGTTGGGTCTAGACCAGAACGACTCTGGTCAACGTAGGAAAGTTTCACAGTTTCGCCAACACGAAGCGAACCAGAATCTGGCTGTGTTGATTCATCGGTGGTAACACCTTCGGCCGCTGCAACAATCATTCGAAACAGCGTGGTCTTACCAACACCGTTAGGTCCGATTACACCGATGATGCCATTACGTGGAAGCGTGAATGAAAGGTCATCCATAAGAATTCGATCGCCAAATCCCTTAGACAAATGATCCGCTTCGATAACTACATTTCCAAGACGGGGACCAGGTGGAATCTGGATTTCTTCAAAGTCCATCTTGCGCGTCTTTTCAGCTTCAATCGCCATTTCTTCATAGCGATCCAAACGTGCACGGCTTTTTGTCTGACGGGCTTTGGCATTGGAACGTACCCATTCGAGTTCTTCCTGCAACCGGCGTGAAAGCTTGGCATCTTTTGCGCCTTCTACTTTCAGACGAGCCTGCTTCTTTTCTAAGTATGTTGAGTAGTTACCTTCATATGGATATGCGCGACCGCGGTCAAGCTCCAAAATCCACTGCGCAACGTTATCTAGGAAGTATCTATCGTGGGTGATCGCAATAACTGTTCCTGGGTATTTCTCCAGATGTTGTTCCAGCCAATTAACACTTTCAGCATCCAAGTGGTTAGTTGGTTCATCCAGAAGTAACAGATCTGGCTGTTGCAATAAGAGTTTGCAAAGCGCAACGCGACGGCGCTCACCACCAGAAAGTACGCTTACATCAGCATCACTTGGCGGGCATCGCAGCGCGTCCATAGCTTGTTCAAGTTGATTATCTAAATCCCAGGCATTTTTGTGATCAATAGCTTCTTGCAAAGTTCCCATTTCAGCCATCAACGCATCAAAGTCAGCATCTGGATCAGCCATCTGGGCAGAGACTTCGTTAAATCGAGCCAGCATTGCCATCGTTTCAGCAACACCTTCTTGCACGTTTTCTAACACGTTTTTAGTGTCATCTAAGTGTGGCTCTTGTTCCAACATGCCAACTGTGTAGCCGGCTGCAAGCATGGCATCACCATTTGATACTTGCTCTGCGCCCGACATGATCTTTAGCAAAGTGGACTTACCCGCTCCGTTGGGACCAACCACACCAATCTTTGCCCCAGGCAAGAATGACAGCGTTACGTCATCCAAAATGACCTTGTCGCCGTGGGCTTTACGTGCTTTTGAAAGGGTATAAATGAACTCAGCCATGAGCACGAGTCTAACGCGTGCCAAACACTGCTCAATTCCCGCAGATAGAATTGCAAGGCTCACCGGTTTTCTTGTGAGCGATGCGCCCGTAGCTCAATGGATAGAGCACCAGGTTTCTACCCTGTCGGTTGGAGGTTCGAGTCCTCTCGGGCGTACCAAGGAGCCAGAAATTTATTTCTGTCAGTGCCCTGTTCCGTTCACTTGTGCTTGGCAGAACGGGTCAACGAGCGTAAGTGAGCATTTCCCCCGCTAATTTATTTCTGTCCACGCCCTGTTCCGTTCACTTGTCCTTGGCAGAACGGGTCAACGAGCGTAAGTGAGCACCAAACCAAGACTGCATCTATATTTGGAGCCATGCCGCGCATAGCCAAAACAAAAAATGGTCACTCTCCCAAGACGTGCTTGGGTTGCGGACTTGATTTTGAATGGCGTAAAAAATGGGAACGAGATTGGGAAAACGTTAAATTCTGTTCCCAGAAATGTAAGTCAGAAAAATGAGCACCAATGTGAAGCGGATTCTCTACATTCCATTTGATCACTTGAATCGTGACTACGGGGTACTAAAAACGGCAGACAAAGCCACCGACCAAATCGTGATTGTGGAAAGTGCGCGAATGACATCAGGTCGCCCGTGGCATAAGGAGCGATTGTTCTTCTTAATCTCATCTGCTCGCCATTTCGCCGCTGATCTGAAAGACGCTGGATTTAAAGTTAGCTACCTTAAGTCGCCAACCACAATTGATGGCCTAAAACTTGCGCAGACTGAGTTTGGAAAATTGCCGATCTTTTCGGCAGAGCCTTCGTCCTTTGTGCAATACCAACAACTAGCTGAATTTGGTGTTGAGTTTGTGCCAAATGATTTCTTCCTAACTACTCGAGTGGACTTCGAAGTGTGGGCTGGGAAACAAAAATCATTTTTAATGGAAACTTTCTACCGAGCGCAACGTACTCGCCTCAACATAATGATGGATGCTGGCAAGCCTGAAACAGGAGTTTGGAACTTCGATAAAGAAAATCGACTACCTCCACCCAAGAACTACACCTGGCCAGAATATTTAGAACATAAGCGTGACAAAATAGATCTCGAAGTTTGCGCAGAACTAGGGCTTGATCCAACAAAAACTTGGGCAACCACAAGAGCCGGCGCATTAGCGCAGCTAGATCATTTCATTAAACATAACCTGACAAATTTTGGTCCGTACGAAGACGCAGTAAGTAACGACAGCTGGGCACTGCACCACTCACTCCTGAGTCCTTATCTCAATAATGGTCTGCTTCATGCATCCGAAGTTATTGCCGCAGCGCTCGCAAAATACAAAGCAGATCAAGCACCCATTGCATCTGTTGAGGCATTTGTTCGGCAAATAATCGGGTGGCGGGAATACTTAAATGGAATGTATTGGCACCTTGGGGCAGATTACAAATTTAAAAATGGTTTGACGGCGCAGCGCAAATTACTTCCGTTATTCCAAAATTCCACAAAAACGCAAATGAAATGCATGCAAGGCATTGTTTCTGACATTGAGACTAGGGCTTGGACGCATCACATCCCCCGGTTAATGATTCTAAGTAATCTTGCACTTGTAACTGGTGTAAATCCAATTGAATTCTTGGATTGGATGCGTGAGCAATTCATTGATGCCACTGAATGGGTTATGGTCCCAAACATAATTGGCATGGGCCTTCACGCTGATGGTGGCGAATTAATGACTAAGCCTTATGCAGCTGGTGGCGCTTACATCTCCCGGATGACTCAGTTTTGTAAAGGCTGCGCATACGATCCCAAATTACGAGTTGGCGAAACAGCCTGTCCGTTCACGACTTTGTACTGGGACTTTTTAGACCGTCATAAAGAAGAGTTTGCAAAGAACCATCGCATGTCCCAACAAGTCGCAGGCTTAAAGCGCTTAAGCGACTTACCTGAACTTAAGATTCGTGCGCAGGAAGTTCTTACTGGACTTGAAAAAGGAACTATCTAGCGACCTTCAAGAAGTGGCTGGGCTGGATTCCAAGTGGTGCCATCTAGCGCATCTTTACGACGGCGAGCCATGCCTGAAAGTACTTCAAGGACAACTCGGTTTCCTAATATTGCTGTGATGTCAGCGTGATCATAAGGCGGACTCACCTCAACTACATCGACACCAACGATCGGCAGCTCGTAAGCCATGCGCCGAACTGTATCCAAGAGTTCACGAGAACTTAGGCCGCCTGGTTCCGGAGTCCCAGTTCCTGGCGCAGATCCTGGGTCAACTACATCGATGTCAACACTTAAGTAAATCGCGTCACACTCAGTCAGTGCGATTGCAATTGCTTCATCGATACATTCTTTTAGGCCGCGATGTGTAATCTCAGTCATTTCATAAGCGCGCATTCCTTGCGATGCCATCCAGTCCAAAGTTTCTGGTGGTGGCCAGTAGCCGCGAAGCCCAACTTGAATGAAACGATCGCCGCGAACTGCGCCACTTTCAAGAAGCAGTCGCATTGGTTGACCGTGACCAATTAGTGATCCAAACTGAATGTCTCCGGTATCAGCATGGGCATCGAAGTGAATTACACCAACTCGCCCCCACATGTCAGCGCCACGCGCGACACCTGTGACGTTTGGCCAAGTGACTGTGTGGTCACCGCCGAGGACTAAGGGAATCGCGCCTGATGCGGCAATTTTTTCAACAACTTTTTCTAAGCTCGCACAAGATTTATTAATGTCGCCGGAATACATCTCAACATCGCCCATGTCATAAACCCGTAGGTCCTTAAGGCCATCCACTCGCATCGCCATACTCTGGCGAGAACCGTCGTGTTCGGAAACGCAAGCTTCGCGCATGGCCTTAGGGCCAAACCGGGCACCCGATCGATAACTAGTACCACCGTCAAAAGGTGCACCCACGATTACAACATCAGCATCGGCGTAAGTCTGCGGCGAATCAACATCACATTCATCAACGCCTAAGAATGTGATATTCGGACCGAACATGGTGCCATAACGTGTCATGCCACTTAGTTTATTGGATGAAAATCTTGCAATTAACGACAAACCTCCTTTTACTTCCTGCTGTTAGAGAACTTCTCCCCCAAACTTCACTTGTCGGGCATAACTAATACCCTTGGACAATGGTGGAAAACAACGCATCTGATCGCATCGTTTGGATTGATTGCGAAATGACTGGCTTAGATTTCAAAAATGATTTACTCGTGGAAATAGCCTGTGTCATAACTAATGCCCAACTTGAACAAGTAACTGAGGGCTTAAACATTGTTATCCAAGCCCCCGTGGAACGCCTAGAAACTATGGATCCATTTGTCGTAAACATGCATACGGAGTCTGGTTTACTTCCAGAGATTCCAAATGGTGTGACTCTGGAAGTGGCCGAAGAATTACTTTTTGACTACATCACTTCTCACATCCCTGAGGCAAGTAAGGCGCCACTTGCTGGATCAAGTGTTCACGTAGATCGAATTTTCTTACAACGGGATATGCCGCGCGTGGATTCGTATTTGCATTATCGAATCATTGACGTTTCGAGCGTTAAAGAATTAGCGCGCCGGTGGTACCCAAAGGCCTACTTTGCTAGTCCTCCTAAAACTGGAAACCATCGCGCACTTGGCGACATCTTGGACTCAATAAATGAGTTGAAGTACTACCGCGACGCAGTCTTCGTCGAACTTCCTGGACCAGATGGTACAAAGGCAAAAGAGATCGCAGCCCGTCACGCACCAAATTAGCCCCATGCAACTTCCCAGAATAGGATGGGGACCGTTGTCGCAAGAGAAATCTTGAATCAACATGGTGGGTGTAGCTCAGCTGGTAGAGCACCTGGTTGTGGTCCAGGACGCCGCGGGTTCAAGTCCCGTCACTCACCCCAAGGTACGACTGATAACTTTTCAGCAGAGTTAATTACTTTGCTTTTAAGGTAACCAAAACTTCGGTGTGACTATCCAAGCCAGCAGATCTTTGCCGGCCAAGACTTCCCGTTATGCCAAGAACAACTATAAAGAGCGATGCGCCTACCAGAACAATCATGGTTCCTGAGGGAACATCTGCGTAGTAACTCAAATACATTCCAATAAGTCCACAAGCAGATCCAATAATTGTGCTGTATGCAAGCATGCGTCCAAATGAATCCGTCAACATCCGTGCAATAACTGCAGGTATCACCAACATGGCAGCAACGAGTGTTACACCAATCACCGTCAGTGTCGCCAAGATTGCAAGGGAAAGGATGATCATTAACGCTGCTTCAATGCGACCAACATTTACACCAGATACTGCTGCCACGTCTGGATCAAAAGTGCTAAAAAGAAGTGCCCGGTACCGCAAAAATACAAAAAACGAAGTTAAGGCGCTAACAACAACCAGTCCAATTATTTGTTGGGTATCAATCCCAAGAATGCTGCCAAAGAGCGCATTCTCAAATGATGGACCACTGGTACCAAATTTAGAAAACAGCGCAACACCTAGAGCAAAAGACGCAATCGTAATTACTCCAATTGCTGCATCGGCGCCTAACTTGCTGCGCTTAGTAACAGAGGTAATAGCGAGCGCTGATGCTATTCCCCAGAGCCCTGCGCCAAGCGCATAAAACTGTGCGGCGAACAACTGCATTGCCGCAAAGCCACCAAAAATTGAATGTGACAGTCCATGTCCGATGTAACTCATTCCACGAAGCACAATGAATACGCCTATTAGGCCGAGTAACGCACCAGAGAGTGTGGCGACAAATAATCCCTTTTGAAAGAATGCATAACTTAACGGCTCGAGAAGAGTTTCCACATTAAATCCTTGATTCAAATACTTCAGAGGATGGAGATTGATCTACAACCAAACGAACTCCAAGATGTTCTAACACGTCCATACGCGCACCAAAAGTTCGCTCTAGAACTGCTGATGTCATTACTTCGCTCGGAGTTCCTTCTCCTACAATTTTGTGATTCACGCAGACAAGGTGCGGCAAGTGGGTTGCAATTCCATTTAGATCATGTGTTGTGAGCACAATTGCAACACCATCCTCATGCAAGTCAGCTAGTAGGTGCAAGATGTCATGGCGCGTTGAAATGTCGACACCACTTGTTGGTTCATCTAGAAGTAACACCTGGGGTTGCCTCAGCAGCGCGCGCGCCAAGAACATTCGTTGCTGTTGACCACCAGATAGCTCGCGGATCTGTCGGTTCGCTAACTCGTGGATACCCAAGCGCTCAAGAACGGCTGAGACACTCTTCTGTTCCCGAGCACTTGCCCAAGGGCGAATTCGAGAAGATTCGCGCGACATTAAAACACAATCAAAAACGGTGATTGGAAAATTCCAGTTCACTGTCTCTAGCTGCGGAACATAGGCCACCCGAAGATCCGGTGTGCGCCAAACTGTTCCAGACTTTGGAACCAAAGTATTGAGACAAAGCCGAAGTAACGTGGTTTTTCCAGCACCTGAAGGACCGACGATTCCCGTGAATTGATCTTCATGAATATGAAATGAAACATCTTCCAGAACAATTCCACGATCATAGCCAGCAGTGACGCTGTCTAATCGGATGAGTTCAGGGCCTACTCCGGTTCCAGTCAACTAGACCACTTCCTTACTGGGGATAAACAGCATTGTCAGTCCTTGGGGATACTACGATCGCATCGAGACTTGGAGTTGTTCCGCCAAGCCCAGTAATCATCGTTCGATAGTTGTACTTCATGAGCCCTAACCACGAGTGCTCAGGATCTCCAGTTGTTCCTGGCAGATCATCATCTCGAAGTGAATCTTCATAGCGAGCGCCAGTAGCTTTTCCGACCTCTTCCAGCACGGCTGATGGAAACACTTCAGATCCAAAGATTGTTTTTACCTGAAGGCTCTTTACTTGGTCAATAAGTTTGGCCACTTCCAAAGGCGATGGGTCACCAAAATCTTGCGGCTGCAGAGCGCCGATCACAGTCCAGCCATAGTTTTTAGCAAAGTAGGCATAAGCATCATGGTAAGTAAGTAACTTCAGATCACCGGCTGCAACACTTTTTTGGTCAGCTGCTACGGCCTCGCCAAGTTCAGTAGCTTGCTTACTAAAAACTTCGAAGTTATCTGCGTAATAAGCAGCGTTGTTTGGATCTAACTTTGAAATCTCATTCTTAATAACTTCTGCATACTTAATTGCATAACTTGGATCGGTCCATAGGTGAGGGTTTGGCTTGCCCCCTTCTTCTGGAAAGGAAAAGTCATAAATGTAATCAGCCTCGGGCAGAACCAAGGTACCCAGTTCTACAATTTGGGTGTCTGGTTTTTTGTTAGCCAGAGCTAAATCAATCGTTGGGTCTTCCAGCTTGAGGCCGTTTACAAAAATCAAATCAGCATCGCTAAGCAATTTGGCAACCTGCGGAGCTGGCTCGAAGGTGTGACTATTTGTTCCTTCTGGAACTATGCCCTCAATCCGAGCCCGGTCGCCAGCGATCGCACTTGCAATAGATGTGATTGGCGAAACTGTCGTTGCAATCAATGGCCGGGTATCTTCTGGAGTGAAATCACCAGATGTGGTGCCGGTTCCCGTTGAGCAGGCTGAAAGAGCAAGCACTGTAAAAACGAGTAAAGACTGAGTAAATAACCTCTTCATATCCAAACTCTATCCAGATTTTGACCTTATTGCAAGTTCTTTGCAGTTGCATAAAGGTGGTCATAGTGACCTATCTCACGCTAACTACAGCAAAATTAAGACGAGGGCGAATACTTAGTCGCGGTTCCATTTCGGGTAAATCCAAGCAAAGTTAATCCAAACTCGCGAGCAGTCTCAACTGCAAGTGACGTTGGGGCAGAGACGGCAACAACAGCAGAAATACCAGCTGCAATTGCTTTTTGAATTATTTCAAATCCGCCACGGCTAGAAATAGCAAGTGAGTAACCAGATAGCGGCAACAGGTCATGCATTAAGGCATAACCAATAACTTTATCCACGGCATTATGGCGGCCAACATCTTCGCGCACCACAATTAAATTTCCAGTTTGGTCAAACAACCCAGCGGCATGAAGGCCACCGGTTTTATCAAATATCTTTTGCATAGGACGCATGAGATCTGGTAGTTTTGCTAACTCCAGATCATTTAATCCAGGCGCTATTACATTCTGACAACCGCGCTCGCGTAAATCACTGATGTGTGTTGAGCCGCACACTCCACACGCACTAGAAATAGTAAATCTTCGCTCCATTGTTCGGGTAACCGCAGGTGCATCAGCAACAACTTGCGCGACAATTACATTTTCCTGTTCGCGTGGCGATAATTCTTTATCTTTACAAGTTGTAATCCCAATTAAGTCTTCGCGATTTCGTAATAAACCTTCGGACCACAAAAAACCAGCTCCCAATTCAATGTCCGCGCCAGGCGTGCGCATTGTTATTGCGAGTTGTTGTAATCCTGCCCCACCATCAATTCGAATTTCAAGCGGCTCTTCCCCAACAACGTAATCGCTAATACTTGTTTCATCTTGCGTCTTTGAAACTTGGATGCGCTGGGTAGCTGAAATTGGCTCGTGGCTAGTCAACGGTTTCCCAATCCTGCACTGCGTTGGATAGATGATTAATTAGATCTATAACTTCCGTTGCTGTTGATGACTTTTTCCCAGCTACGTAACCCAGTAAGTAAGTTGTTAACGGAGCAGACTTGCGCTCGACGCCGTGCGCGACCTCGCGCGTTAAGTCAAGCAGTTGCTCGATTGGGAGCTCGTGTTGATCAACTTCTAACACTGCAGCAACTCGCGCTAACCACATTTGCGTTATTTGATCCATTGATTCGCTCCTCTTGGCTGCTGCCGCAACATCCGTCCAGGTATCAAAATCTTTTACCTGACCTGGTTTCACACTAACGCCGACCATATTCAAAGTCGAAAGTAGTCGTAGCGGAGATAGATTCACTCCTTGAGTGGGCGCAAGCAAATCCTTAATAAGTTCCGTTCGAACACAAGCGCAAAGTGGCTGACCTAAACCATCTTCGCGGATTGCCCAAGCGCCATCATTGTCACGGGCGCTTTCGATGATTGCAGTAACTGTCGCTGAATCAAGAGTTTGATCTCCCGCCGAAATAAATACATAGTCGGTGACTACCAGTTCCAACCCTGACCAGATTCCCGCAGCTGGTCCGCCAGCTGGATTTAAGTCAGGAACCCAAATCACCTTCGACATTGATGCACTGGCGATATCGCGCGGTAAACCCACTACAAAAACTCGACCTGGGCAGGCCCCTACTGCATCTACTAGCAAGGTGTTACCAGCGGCTCCAAATGGCAATAGTGCTTTATCAATTCCACCAAGACGCGAGGCTTTACCGCCGGCAACAATTATGGAATCAACGTTATTCATCAGGTCTAAAGCATGACATGGGTTCGGTAGATTATGTCTATGGCTGGGGACAATAATCACAATGTGGAATGGGATTTAGCCGTTGCCCTGAGCAGTCAATCCGTGGTTGCGCAGCCTGCAATTTTGCTGCCTTTGTCCGCGGGGCTAAATCAAGTTCTCGCGCAAGATCTTGTTTCCCAAATCTCGCTGCCACCTGCCCACACCGCGATGATGGACGGTTATGCAGTATTCGGTCCAGGGCCATGGAACATCATTGGCGAACTTCATGCCGGCAGCTACCTACCTTATTTGGATTCCGGATGCGCACTAAAAGTAAGTACGGGCGCACATCTACCACCGCACTGCTCGTTTGTAATTCCCCAAGAACTCGCAAGTATTTTTGACGGATCCGTTGCAAGTAAAAATTCCTTCACACCAGGACAGCACATTCGCTCTCCTGGTGATGAAGCCGAAGCGGGCGAAGTTATTGCTGCAGCCGGAACCCTGCTTACTCCCGCTGTGATGGGCCTGGCAAGCAGTTCTCAGATTGATGAAGTCTTGGTTTATGGCCAAGCAGCAGTTTCAATAATTGTCACAGGTAGTGAATTAGTTTCTAGCGGTGAACCTGAACTTGGTCAGATTCGCGATTCACTTACCGTGCAAGTCTCTGCTTGGGTCGAATACCTTGGGGCGAGTGTGAGCTCAAGCGTTAATTGTCCAGATGATCTTGCGCAACTTAAAAGCTTGCTGTCAGATAGTGCTGGCGAAATTATTGTTGTGACTGGTGGCAGCTCACATGGCGAACGTGACTACTTACGAACTGCGCTTTTGGAATTAAATGCCACCTACGTTATCGATGAAATTTTAATGCGCCCAGGACACCCTTCATTGCTTGCAAAATTACCTAACGGACAACTCGTAGCTGGTCTTCCTGGTAATCCACTTGCGGCGCTTGTTAGTTTTTTGACCATCGTTGCCCCAGCTCTTCGCGGTCTTTCTGGCCAAGAAAATTTCCGGATGACAAAAATCCAACTTGAACTTGATTATCCATGTGACCGAACTCGCGTGGTTCCAGTAATGCTTGGTTCTGGTAAAGCGCAACTAACTCAGTTCCGAGGTTCAGCGATGTTACGCGGACTTTCGCATGCAGATGGTTTGGCAGTAATTTCTCCCGGAGAGAATCCCGCTGGAACTTTAATTAGGATTTTGCAATTGCCTTGGCGAACTAATTAAGCATTAGCCCTTGCTCTAAGTTCATCCGCAACCTTATTTAAAGTTGCACTGAAATCCTCACGATTTTTTGATACCTGCTGATAAAAATCAGAACGCATTTGTGGTGTCCAGAATTTAACTAAGTGTTCTGAAATCCGCAAGTAAGTTTCCTCATGAACTGGGATGTTACGTTCAATTTGCTCAGCCATGCGAGTCAGTATTGCTACATCCATTACTAGACCTTTGCTAATACTTCGTCAAGGGTGTTCGTAGCAGGAGCACTTGATTCTGCTGGACGAATTTCCACTGCAGTCACTTTGTACTCTGGGCAATTTGTCGCCCAGTCTGAGTATTCAGTTGTAATTACATTCGCACCACTTTGTGGATGGTGAAAAGTTGTATGAACCACACCAACTGGGACTCGCTCCGTAACGAGAGCTGTTAAAATCGTTTCGCCAATACGGCTTGTGACTGCGATTTTCTGGCCATCGACGATGCCACGCATGGCTGCATCTGCTTCATGTATTTCCAGTAAATCTTCAGTGTGCCAAGTGGTGTTCTTAGTTCGCCGAGTTTGCGCGCCGACGTTGTACTGACTCAAAATTCGCCCAGTTGTTAGTAACAGTGGGAACTTACGATTTGAGCGCTCTTCCGTTGGTACAAATGGCGTTTCCATGAACTGACCCTGGCCACGAACGAAATTATCGATGTGCATGATTGGAGTTCCGGTCGGAGCCGCGTCATTGCATGGCCACTGCACGCTGCCTACCTCATCAAGCATCGCAAAGCTCACACCCTTGAATGTTGGAGTGATCTGGGCAATTTCATCCATAATTTGCGCGGAGTTTTCGTAGTGCATTTCATAACCCATGGCTTGCGCTATCTCGCAAATTATCTGCCACTCTTGCTTACCGTTGCGGGGAGCCATTACCGGTCGCACGCGATTGATTCGACGCTCCGCATTAGTAAAGGTGCCATCTTTTTCCAAAAATGATGTTCCAGGCAAGAAAACATGGGCAAACTTTGAGGTTTCATTTAAGAATAAATCTTGCACCACAACAAGGTCCATTGACTCAAGTGCTCGGTAGACGTGCTTAACGTTTGGATCAGATTGGGCAATGTCCTCGCCATGAACAAAAATTCCGCGGAACTCTCCAGATATTGCGTTATCGAACATGTTTGGAATGCGCATTCCAGGATCTGGTAGCAACTTGACGTCCCATAACATTTCAAATTGTTCGCGGACTGCGTTGTCAGAAACATGTCGGTATCCCGAAAGTTCATGTGGGAACGAACCCATGTCGCAAGCACCTTGCACATTGTTTTGGCCGCGCAGTGGATTGATACCAACTCCGTCACGACCAATGTTTCCAGTTGCCATCGCCAAGTTAGCCATACCCATAACCATGGTGGAACCCTGTGAATGCTCAGTGACGCCAAGGCCATAGTAAATTGCTGAGTTATTTCCAGCGGCATACATCCGAGCAGCTTCTCGGATCAGTTCTGCTGGAACTCCAGATTGGGCAGCCACAACTTCTGGGCTATTCTCTGGAAGTTCGATAAAGGTTCGCCAGCGCTTGAACGGACCTGGATCGCAGCGCTCGGCCACAAACTCTTCGTCAATTAAACCTTCAGTAGCAATCACATGGGCAATCGCATTAATTACCGCAACGTTTGTTCCTGGCTGAAGCGGCAAGTGGTAGTCAGCTTTAATGTGAGCTGACTCAACAAGATCAATTTTGCGCGGATCAATAACAATCAATTTCGCGCCAGCGCGAATTCTTCGCTTCATGCGTGATGCAAACACTGGATGCGCGTCCGTTACGTTTGCGCCAATAACAACAATGACATCAGAGTGGGCAACTGATTTAAAGTCCTGAGTTCCAGCTGATGTTCCAAAAGTTGTACTTAAGCCATAGCCAGTTGGTGAGTGGCAAACTCGTGCACAAGTGTCGATGTTGTTATTTCCAAATGCTGCGCGAACCATCTTTTGCACAACAAAGATCTCTTCATTGGTACAACGTGATGATGAAATTCCACCAATGCTATTGTCGCCATACTTTTCTTGAATGGCTTTAAACTTTGAAGCGGTAAATTGAATTGCTTCATCCCAAGAAACCACTCGCCACTCGTCAGTTATCTTTTCGCGCAGCATTGGCGTGGTAATTCTGTCGTTGTGTGAGGCATATCCCCAGGCAAATCGTCCCTTTACGCAGCTGTGGCCTTCATTCGCCCCACCAGTTTTTGTTGGCACCATTCGAATTAATTCATCGCCGCGCAATTCAGCATTGAATGAGCAGCCGACTCCGCAGTAAGCACAAGTTGTTTCTACTGTCCGAGTTGGCATACCTAAATCAATGACAGATTTTTCTTGCAGCGTTGCAGTTGGGCAAGCCTGCACGCAAGCACCACAAGACACGCATTCACT
>JBDNJO010000081.1:0-3668 GCA_041687715.1 Candidatus Nanopelagicales bacterium | reverse complement strand
TGAAATGGGACTTGTCGATGATGATGTGCAACAAGTTTTACTCGCTGGATCATTTGGTTCCTATCTGTCGCCAGCTTCAGCAATAGGCATTGGCTTAGTGCCAAAACTCCCAGTTATGCGCATTGTGAGCGCTGGAAACGTCGCAGGCGAGGGCGCAAAGATGGTTTTGCTATCGAGTACAGAGCGAAGTGGCGCCGCTACTTTGCTTAACGAAGTTGATTACGTTGAACTATCAGATCGCCCTGACTTCAATGACAAATTCTTTTTGGAGCTGGCGCTTCCATCATGAACATCGCAGTGATTGCATGCGGGGCTTTAGCTGCTCATATTCACGACATCGCAGATCGCAGAGATTTAGATTTGCGGGTTGAGCCAGTAAACCCGTTGCTGCACAACCGTCCTGAAGGCATTGCGCCCGAAGTTGAAAAACTTATTTTGGAGCTGCAACCAACGCATGATCGTGTTGCCATTGCATATGCGGATTGCGGAACCTACGGCGCGATTGATGAGCTGTGTGAGAAGTACGACGTATCTCGCCTGTCGGGCGACCATTGTTATGACGTATTTGCCACCGCAAAAAGAATGAAGGCAGAATTTGAAGCCGAGCCAGGAACTTACGTATTTACTGATTACTTGATAAAGACTTTTCGCCGCAGCGTAATGGTTGAAATGGGCCTCGAAAAGTACCCGGAACTTAGAGATGACTATTTTCATTCGTACAAACGCGTCCTGTGGCTTTCTCAACACCAGAGCCCTGAATTAGAGGCTGCGGCAGAGGACGCCGCTCAACTTATTGGGCTGCCACTTGAAATTATTCACGTAGGTGATACACACTTAGAAGAGCAACTTATGGAACTAATTGGAGAAGCAGTTGAGTAATTACTCGGAAGAAAGCATTCTTAATTATCTAGGACCATACAAGGGCGAGGCTTCAGCGATCCTTCGTTCGTTGCAATTAGTTCAGGAACTTTTGGGTTACGTCCCCGATAGCGCGATTGACTTAATCGCTAAGAATTCCAATGTCTCGCGCGCGGAAGTTTATGGTGTATTTACTTTTTACAGTGATTTTCGATCAACGCCGCCAGCTCAAGTAGTAGTTAAAGTTTGTGTTGCAGAAGCTTGCCAAGCATCTGGAAATGAAGCTTTGATTTCTGATTTACATTCACAGGGTTATGACATCCATAACGGCACAATAAAAAATGACATTCAGATGGAACAGACTTTTTGTTTAGGAAATTGCGCGCTTGGACCGTCGGCGATGGTAAATGGTAAACCAATCGGGCGCGCAACAAGTGCGAGTATTCTCAAGTCTGCTGCGGTGATAACTTCGTGATAAAAGTTTTTGTACCAATGGATTCAGCGGCCGTATCAATGGGCGCTGATGAAGTAGCGATTGCTATTAAAGAAGTTGTCGCAAGCCAAGGTCTAGAAGTAACTTTGATCCGAACCGGATCTCGAGGAATGCTTTGGCTGGAACCACTTGTAGAAGTTGAGACTTCGGCTGGACGCATAGGTTTTGCCAACATAGATGCGCAAGCGGTTCCAGAATTAATTAGTAGTGGCGCACTGGATGGTGCACCGCACTCATCAAGTATTGGCCTGGTTGAAGAACACGAATACTTTAAGAATCAAAATCGAGTTACCTTTGCGCGAGTTGGCGTAATTGATCCACTTTCGCTCCGAGACTACGAAAATTATGGTGGCCTTGCTGGATTGCGCAACGCACTTGCAATGTCTGCCGCTGAGGTAGTTCGTGAAGTCACTGAATCTGGACTGCGTGGTCGTGGTGGAGCAGGTTTCCCAGCTGGAATTAAATGGCAGACCGTGCTGAATGCAGAATCTGAACAAAAATATATGTGCTGTAACGCCGATGAAGGTGACAGTGGAACCTTCGCAGATCGCATGCTTATGGAAGGTGACCCATTCACACTCATCGAGGGCATGATCATTGCCGGTATCGCAGTCGGCGCGACTCAAGGCTTGATTTATGTTCGCTCTGAGTACCCACATGCAATTGATATTCTGAATCGTGCGATTGCGATAGCAAATGAGTTTGGCCTTCTTGGTTCAAGCGTTTTAGGATCAAAATCTGCTTTTGCCTTAGAAGTTCGGGTTGGTGCTGGCAGCTATGTGTGCGGCGAAGAGACTGCAATGCTGGAAAGCCTGGAAGGTAAGCGCGGTATGGTTCGCGCTAAGCCTCCGATCCCAGCGCTAGTTGGATTATTCGGCAAACCAACTGTTATTAATAACGTGTTGACATTGTCGGCCGTGCCGATGATTTTGGCCCAGGGCGCCAGCGCTTACCAAGAACTTGGTCATGAGCGTTCACGTGGTACTCAAGTTTTCCAATTAGCAGGAAACATTAAACGTGGTGGAATTGTCGAAGTTGCTTTCGGAATTACCCTCGGGGAACTCATTGATACTTATGGCAATGGGACCCGCAGTGGCAGGCCGATAAAAACTGTGCAAATTGGTGGTCCACTAGGCGCCTACTTAGGAATCGAATCTTGGAATGTCGCAATGGGTTATGAATCTCTTGCCCAAGCTGGTGGAATGCTGGGTCATGGCGGGATTGTGGTTTTTGATGATTCCGTAAACATGGCTAAGCAAGCGAGGTTTGCCATGGAGTTTTGCGCTGAGGAATCGTGTGGCAAATGCACGCCTTGTCGAATTGGTTCAACCCGCGGCGTTGAAGTTATCGACCGCATTGTCGCAGGTGAAGATCAAGAAAAGAATTTGGAACTTCTCGAAGACTTATGCGAAGTTATGACAGATGGTTCATTATGCGCAATGGGTGGGCTCACTCCAATGCCAGTTCGCAGCGCACTTAAATTATTCCCAGCTGATTTCGGGATCAAGTTAGGAGTAAAGCAATGACCGTACTTTCTGACCCAAGAGGCACTATGCCGATGCGCTCAGGTATTGGCGAGGCTGATTACGGAACACCTAAGTCGTACTCAGATGTCATGGTGAGCGTAACTATTGACGGTGAAGAGCACGTTGTTCCCCAGGGCACATCAGTTATGCGAGCTGCGGGCGAAGCTGGATGCGATATTCCAAAACTTTGTGCCACAGATTCATTGCAACCTTTTGGGTCCTGCCGAATGTGCATAGTAGAAATTGATGGACGTAGAGGAACTCCAGCGTCCTGCACTACACCTGTCGAAGAAGGCATGGTCGTTCGCACGCAGACTACAAAAGTTGCCAAACTCCGTAAGGGTGTCATGGAACTTTACATTTCAGACCACCCGCTTGATTGCTTAACATGTTCGGCTAATGGTGACTGTGAACTCCAAGACATGGCAGGGGTAGCAGGGCTTCGTGAGGTACGTTACGGCATTGGCAAAAATCACTTGGATGCGCCAACGGATTCTTCCAATCCTTACTTTTCATTTGATGAGAGCAAATGCATCGTTTGTAATCGTTGCGTTCGAGCGTGCGATGAAGTACAGGGAACCCTGGCCCTCACTATCGAAGGTCGAGGCTTTAATTCGAAAGTAAGCCCCGGTGGCTTGAATTTTTTGTCAAGTGAATGCGTGTCTTGTGGTGCTTGCGTGCAGGCTTGCCCAACTGCAACGCTGCAAGAAAAATCTGTCATTGATTTAGGTATGCCAACTCGGACAGTAGAAACAACTTGTGCTTACTGCGGAGTCGGCTGCTCATTCAAT
>JBDNJO010000010.1:0-6244 GCA_041687715.1 Candidatus Nanopelagicales bacterium | reverse complement strand
CGTAGAAAAGCGCAAGGAATCTCATAGCTCACAAAGTCACGATGCTGGTGGCCAACATCTCTGCCTCGCTGTGGTCATGTGTCACATGAATGGTTGGAATTCCTTCACGGGTCACCAAATCTTTTACATCAGCTAATAGGCGCAACCGAGTTGGTGAATCAAGTGCGCTATACGGTTCGTCAAGTAGCAACACAGCCGGTTGCGCTGCAATAGCGCGAGCCAAGGCTACTCGACCCGCTTGCCCACCAGAAAGTTGCCAGGTTTTCTGACCCGCAATTTCACTCAGTCCTACCCATTCGAGTAACTCTGTAGCCCGGGCGCGGCTTGCATCCTTTGACTGACCGCTGACTCGAAGTGAGTAACCAATGTTGTCGATCAAAGATAGGTGGGGGAAAAGCAGTGGGTCTTGGAATACCAATCCAATACTTCGTTTATGAATTGGCACACCACTTAAGTTCTGTTCATCTAGGAAAATCCCGCCATCAAGTGGTTGGATCACGCCAGCCAAAGTACTTAACAAGGTTGACTTCCCGCATCCACTTTGGCCAACGATCACCAAGATTTCACCAGGACCAACTGAAAAATTTAAAGCCGACGTCAGCGGCTGTTGGTAACCGATAACTAAGTTGTGCACACGTAAGCCAGTTTTAATTGGATCCGAATTACTCATGTAAACACCTTCCGCGACGCGATTCGATCCACAATTAGCAGCAGTGACATGGTGAGCACAATTAGAATCACGCTGAGCACGCCAGCCGTGGCAAATGCTGACTCTCCAGGTTTGCTCAGCAGCCGCTCGATCTGTACTGGCACTGTTGGAGAGTCGGCTCGGGACAACAACGTTGCAGCGCCAAACTCACCAAGCGAGACCGCAGCAGCTAAGCCGCCGGCGGCTGCCATCACACCACTGAACACGGCTCCAAAGGCTGTCCACCAAGCACGCAATGGAGCAGCGCCCAAACTTAAAGCAACAAAATACTGACGCGGGTCAACATTGCGCAGACTAGGAGTAGCCACCGCAACAACAATCGGAATGGCGATTAGTGCATGTGTGATCGGAATCAGCGCACCTGTTGCGCGCAAATCAAATGTCCCACGCGAGAACGCAAGCAAGATCCCGAGGCCTAATGTCACAGCCGATACACCAAGTGGAATTATTGCGAGGGTCGAAATTATTGCTTTCTTGCTCATCACAGCAATAGCTATTGCTCCACCAAGAATTGCGGCAATTACGGCTGTTACCGATGCCAAACCTAGCGAGCGACCGAGCGCTGCAAGCGGCGAACCAATTCGCGTGTTCTCGACACTGACTAGATCAACCCACCATTGCAAAGTAGGGCCACTCGTACTCGAAATTGATGCCCAGAAGATGCTGGCTACGGGGCCAAGTACGAAAATAGTGGCGACGAGACAAGTGAGCGCGACGATGAATGTGGGCTTTGCACCCCTTACTACTACCCGTTCAAAAACAACTTTTGCCCGAGGTTCATTGCGGCTAATTCGAGCAGAAATCACGAAAACTAGGCTAACTATTGTCAATTGCAGGAGGGCCGCAGCCAGCGCCGTTGGAAAATCAAGAAGTACCGAGGTTGATCGTAATAAGACTTGTTCGAGGGTCCGGGTGCCAGAGCCATCACCCAAAACGACAACAATTCCGAGTGAACTAAAACAGAAAATAAACACAACGCTTGCTGCTAGCACGATGGAGTTGCGCAATGCAGGCAGCGTAACTGAGACGAAAACGCGAAGTGGGCTGGCGCCCAAAGTTGAAGCAGTAACTTCCATTCGTTGATCAAGTGTGGACCATTGGGCCCCAACGAGGCGTATTACAACCGCTATGTTGATGTACGCGTGGGCGAGTACTACTAGCAACAAGCCATTAGGAATTGCATTACCAAACAAGGATCTAAAGCCTAGGGCGACAACGACGGTTGGAAGTACAAAGGGCACCGTTACCAAGGCAAGCATCAACCCGCGGCCAGGGAATTGATAGACAAATAGAACCTGCGCTATGGGTATTCCTATTAGTAGCGACAGGCTCACACTCAAGAGCGCCTGACCACTTGCCAGCAGAGCTACTTGCAACAGGCTTGAACTCGTCAAGGCAATAAGTGTCTCAACGCTCCAGAGCGTGAACGCCAATCGAATAAGTGGATAGACCAAAAACGCGAGTAATAAAAGTGCAGGTAGAACCCATAGCCACTTTAGGCTTCGTGGTAAATGTTGAGCCAGCGTGCTGCTCAGCGATTCATCACCCTTCCCCAGGTTTCAAGTAGTGAGGCAAGCTGTTCACTAACTTGCGCTGGTGGCAACGAAGCACTGCCCACATTCACTGGTGTGAATTCGGCGAAAACTGCAGGCAATTTTGCATCTGCGCGAACTGGGTAAACGAACATGTTCAAGGGAATATCTTCTTGCACCTTTTGAGACAACATAGCGTCAATGACTTTTTGTGCACCCGTGGGATTTTCGGCGCCAGCTAATACCCCTGCGTATTCCACTTGCCGGTAGCAGGTGTCTGCCAGCGACGAAGTTGAAGGCACAGTTACGGTTGCGTCTTCGGAGAACACGATCTCAGCAGCTGGGCTTGTCGCATAAGAAACTACCAAAGGACGATCCCCCCCGGATGTCGTGAATTGAGAATAGTAAGCGTCAGTCCATGAGCCGGCCACGGCCACGCCACCATCGCGTAATGACTCCCAGTACGCCGGCCAATTGTCACCAAATCGCGCCACCGTTGCTAATAGGAAAGCAAGTCCAGGTGAGGAAGTTGCGGGGTCTGAAACGACTAGCAGGTTCGCAACTTCGGGCAATTGCTCAAGAGTTGTGGGGGCCAAAACTCCATTTTGCGCAAACCATTTGTCATCGCTGTTAATGCAGACGTCGCCAAAACTAATGGGTGTTAGAAAGCCACCCTGAGTGTCTTCAGTGAACTGCGGTAAGGCATTCGTAAGTTCTGGCGAGATGTAAGAATCAAAAACGTCTTTGCCAGTGGCGCGTATTGCCAAAGTGTCATCAATACCAAAAAGCAGGTCAGCAGTCGGCTTACCCGCAGCCAAAATTGCGCTCGCGGTCAATGTTCCCGCGTCACTGGTTGAGGTGATCTGCAGGTCTATCCCTTGATCAAGAAGGTCAGAAACGAAAGAAGGTGAGAGCATAAATGACTCGTGGGTGATCATGCGCACCGTTTGCAACTTCACCTCGCCAGTCTCAATGGGCGCCGATTCATTAGAACTCGAACATGCGCTCAGGGCGATCGCGCCCGCCAAAACTACAGATATATAACGAAACATTTCCACTCCCTCGCGCTGGAATTACCCAGATCAGGTTTTGTGGGTAAGCAGTGGCAACTGCCCTCTCAGCCCGCTGATCCCGCGAGCTCCCCAAGGTTTAATTAGGTTAGCACTTCTTCCGGCGTTGGGGGATCTGAGCACGGCGGGAATGTAGTTTCCATTGGTTGTTAACTATCTCTGATTCCAACGACCAGAAAATCTGGCCGTTTTAGAAATGATTTAGTCTCCAGGAAACCCGACACGATTCACTACTTCGTAATTCGTAGGTGTGTATACATTTGGGTATTAATTGATTGATCAATCTAGATAGCTCAGGATAGGAAATGTCAGTCTCTTAGTGGATAATGGGAGTCAGATAACTGAATAATCTGGGGCAGCCAAGATTTATGAGTCCGATGCTCTGACCAACTGAGCTACCGCCCCCAGAAACTACAGTCTATTGGGTCAGGTAAGTTAATTTTTTAGACGGTCTTGGTAGGTCGGAACTAGGTATTTCTTAGATGTCTAAAATCAGCAGATTTAATTGCGTGCCTATGCCGTCTGGGCCTCGGGTTAACGACCAACTTTTTCCAGCAACCGAGTTGAATAGCGCTGATCCAAGCCCAGGAGTACCAGTTCGCGGTCCAATGCCATCATCTATAACTGTCACACTTGTGCCGTTTTCTACCTGAACCACAATTACGTGCGCCCGAGTTGCTAGACCATGCCGCAAGCTATTTGAAAATGCTTCTTCTATTACATGGACCATGTTCCGATTCCTGGTTGGGTCACCTTCGTTATCTATTCCAACTATCGAGAGAGTTGGACTCAAAATACCCATCCATACATCGACTAGTTTTTGCAGTGCGACTTCTAGTGAGCTAAAACTCTCCACCCAGAATTCATCAAATGGTGCGGTGACACTTCGACGTGCTTTTTCAATTTCGGCGGTCAATGATGTCGAGTCATCTGCGCGGCCGGCCAGCTCGATAGCAAAAGCCGAAGCCATCAAACGCGTTTGTAATTTTCCGTGCAAATACTTTGCCATGTCCTTATTAAGCCTGGTGGTTTCATTAGATTCTGAAATAGCGCGAATTTGACTTTGGGCAACTTGGGTTTGCAGTTCATCCAGGATTTCTTTGCGCTGCTTGAGGGCGGTATCAATTAAGCCAGCGGTGATAGTTAGTAGCGGAATCCAAATTGCAAGAGTCGCAGCTACTCCAACCCAAGAACTTGAGACGCTGCTACCAAACATCAAGTTTCCGATAGGAATGGGCGTGATAGAAACTATTGCGATTCCAATGAAATAAGTAAGGTATTTTTTAGCAGGCCAGCGTGTTATCGCCAACGTACTTAAATGAAACACGATTGAGGTAAAGGCAACCATAACGATTACCCGCAGCAGTGACTCCTGAAAAGCAAAGATCTTATTCGTGTAGGGGAGCGCGGAGACAAAGAGAATGGGCGGTATGAATCTCTGGGGAAATGCACTGGTGGTAATCATTGCTTTCCCAAGATCGATAAAGGTTAATTCAGATATGTCTTGGTTATTGTGTTCCCAAAGCCGATGACTCATACCCCGGACAGTTTCGTTAGCTGCTGTTCGAAGATCTTCAGAAATTGTTTCCCACGATGAGTTCAGCGACGTCTTGGACTCAAGACTGGTTCGTAAATCGTGCAGCATCAGGTCAAGTTCACTCTCGATCGTTAACCGCAGATTGGCGCCCATAGCGATTGACATTTCTTGACTTTGCATCTGCCTTGATTCAACGAGAATTCTCTCAGCAATAAGCTCACGTCGTTGTTGGCGAAAGTTAGCAAGTGAATTCATTATGAGCGCCATCGCTGGCACTCCACACAGTCCTAAAAACGTGGCAACAGATATTCGACTCATGATCGCTTCTCGAAGTGGAGAATCCAAACCTAGTCCAACACTCATAACCGCAGTGGCAACACCCTTCAGGCCGCCACCAACTAAACCAAGTGCAAAGATCCACCAGATAGGCACAGGTTTTGTTACCCTGTTTCGAAATAATGTTTTATGCGCGAGATAAACGAAGAGACAAAAGAACACATAGCCACTCGCAGAGGCAATTAGCCAGCCCATAAGTTCAGTCAATTTGAAACTTGTGGCTTCCAATAGAACTACAGATATGATAATGGCCGGCGCTAATAGCAAGTAAGGAGCGGCTGATATGGCCCAGCGACCCGTTAGCGCCTCACGAGTAGATGGCGAGATCATTAAATATGCCCTTGACCCGTCAATCGAAAATAAACCCGCGCGATGTGGACGCGCTGATTTTGATTAGTGGCTGCTGGAATTTCTAGTGCTTTGGAGATTTTCGAAATTGTTTGCTCGACTGCTTTTTCACTAACAACACGAAGTCGGGCTATCTCACTATTGGTATGCCCTTGGGCAACCATGCGCAACGTCTCTATTTGCGCATCTGTCATAGCAAGTAAGTCACTTGGCAAGTCACGACGGGTATTTCTATTTACACGTTTGCCTGGGGCAACATTTGCGATCGATTTTTTAATGGCAAGGACAACGGTTTTAATTTCATCCACATTGCTTTTCACCAAGTACTCAGCACCAGCAGGAATGTCAGGTAAATTGGCGCGCAGCAATCTTGGGTCCTCATACGTTGTCAGCATGACAAGTCCTACGTTTGGCTTTCGAATACGAAAAGCTCGCGCAAGGTCAAGCCCTGTTGGACCATAACCTAAGTCGAGGTCCAACAGGACGGCGTCCGGATTTAAAGATTCAAATGCAGTGATGGCCTCAGCTGATGTTCCGCAGGATCCAATCACTTCAACTGAGTTTCCGGATAACGCACCCGTGATTGAAGCGCGAGTAAACGCGTCGTCCTCGACAACAAGTATTCGCGGTAGCTGCATATAAATAAGTATGTCTTGAGAAATGGACTTCTTCTGCGCTCAGAAAAAGTTAATCGGACATTTCGTACCTAGAT
>JBDNJO010000009.1:0-2841 GCA_041687715.1 Candidatus Nanopelagicales bacterium | reverse complement strand
TGGCCACACCGAAGCGTTATTACAGAAATTTCCACACTTGACCGTCATTGGTATTGATCGCGATCTTGCTGCAATTACCAAAGCAACCACTCGACTTGCTCCATATGGTGACCGCTTAAAGACGGCTCATGAAAGCTTTGCCGCAATCGGTGATGTAGTAGCAAGTTTTGGGATTAGGAAGATTGACGGAGCATTATTTGATCTTGGTGTCTCATCAATGCAACTTGATCAACCCGGACGCGGCTTTTCTTATTCGCAAGATGCACCACTAGATATGCGAATGGACCAAAGTCAAACACTGACTGCCAGAGAAATCATTAACACATACCAGCCAGGACAATTAGTTCGAATCTTACGAACTTACGGGGAAGAAAAATTTGCTACCCGGATCGTCGAATCAATAGTGAAAGCACGTGCTATCGCGCCTTTGGATTCCACCGTCCAGCTTGCCGCCCTGGTTAAAGCAGCGATCCCGGCGGCAACTCGTCGCACTGGCGGCAACCCGGCAAAGCGTACCTTCCAAGCTCTTCGCATTGAAACTAATGATGAACTTGGCGCGGTCACCGGAGCACTGCCAGTTGCCCTGGAATTACTCAACGTTGGTGCTCGGCTCGTTGTTATGTCATTTCAATCATTAGAAGACCGTATTGTCAAAGAACTATTTGTTTCTGCTAGTACCTCAGGTACGCCGCGTGGACTACCTGTCGAACTTCCTCAGTTCGCCGCGAAATTTTCCTTAGTGATTCGTGGAAGTCAAACTTCAAGTGCGTCAGAAATCGTTGAGAACTCACGTTCACAATCAGTTCGCCTTCGTGCAATAGAAAGAGTGGCGGCATAATGGGAATGAGCGCACCGGCTTTAGTAATCACTCGCTCAAAGAAAACGTTTTCGGAAAAGTCATCTCAAGTAGCACTTAAACTTGTGCCAAATCACTCGGATGGAAAACAAGCAGATCGTAAACTCTTTGCAATGTTTGTAACTACTTTTGGCGTTATTGGTCTAATGTTCCTGCTTTTAATCAATACATTGCTGGCGCAGGATGCCTTTGCGCTTTCTAATTTAAAGCTCCAAGCAAAACTGGTGAGTGATCAACGAGAGGCAATCGCGCGCCAGATAGACAATCTCTCCTCTCCGGAATCACTAGCCAACGCTGCTGCCAAACTTGGCATGAAGCCAGCCGAAACCCCGACCTTTTTAGATTTAGCAAAAATCATTGAAGCGGCTTCGGTGAAAAATGGGTAATTTTTCATTAGCTCATAATCGAATCAGATTGTTGATTTTATTTATGGCGCTCATTATGCTCATTTTTGGGGTTCGCCTAGTGCAGGTTCAAGCACTAGAAGCAAATGAATATCGATCCAAAGCTGTTAATGAAATGGAAAAAGTTAAGACGCTTCAGGCACCCCGTGGCGACATCACAGATATCAATGGAGTTGCATTTGCGCGCAGCGTTGCCGCAACTAGCATTGTGGTAGACCAAACTCAGATCACCGATCCAGCTAGGGTGGCAGCTTTTGTAGCGCCAATTCTTGACATGAAAGTTGTAGATGTAGAAACTGCGATTACAGGTACAAAAAAATGGAGCTTAGTTGTACGGAATGCGAAGCCTGCGATTTGGCTGAAGTTAGCCGCCGCAATAGAGACGTACAATTCAGGATTTCAAGCTATGAGCCCGGTGCGAATCATTGGCTTTTTTCCAGAACGTAGTTATGTACGCGAGTATCCATCTGGAAAACTAATCGCTTCCCTTATTGGATTTGTTAACCACGAGGGAGTTGGTGCAACTGGGCTTGAATCCAGCCTGAATTCATCAATCGCGGGCGTAGACGGCAAGTATTCTTACGCAAATGGGTACAAGGCTGAGATTCCAGGATCTCAATCTGAAATTATTCCAGCACAGGCGGGTACATCGATTCGATTAACGATCGATCGTGACATTCAATGGGTGGCAGCTATGGCAATTGCTGATGCAGTTAAGTCAGCAAATGCTCTTAGCGGAACCGTAATCGTGATAGATCCTAAAACTGGGCACATCTTGGCTCATGCCACTGCACCTACCTTTGATCCGAACAACACCTCACGAGTTTCGCTAGTCCAGATGCGCAATCCATCAGTCCTAGATGTTTATGAACCTGGCTCTACTGGCAAGGTGATGACTTTAGCTGCGGCGATGGAAGAGAAAAAAATTGTGCCAGAAACTGTTCTTACAGTTCCCTATGCCCTGAAGCGTTCCGTAAAAACCTTTCGTGACCACGATCCACATCCAACTCAGCGATTAACCGCATCCGGAATCTTGGCGGTTTCAAGTAATACCGGATCA
Source organism: Candidatus Nanopelagicales bacterium (assembly GCA_041687715.1). Classification (GTDB taxonomy): domain Bacteria; phylum Actinomycetota; class Actinomycetes; order S36-B12; family UBA5976; genus UBA5976. Next base: position 521 of record JBDNJO010000009.1, on the reverse strand, counting down.
ATTTTGATCGGCGAAATGCTTTCTAATGACACCTTGTATAACTATCTAACTAAATTTGGAATTGGCACGAAAACGGGATCGGGTTTACCCGGAGAATCAAATGGGATTTTGCCAAAGGTAGCCGACTGGTCTGGAACAACGGCTCCGACAGTGGCTTTTGGTCAGGGTTATTCAGTTACCGCAATGCAAGCTACAAGTGTTTTTGCAACGCTTGCAAATGATGGTGTTCGGGTATCACCTACCGTGATTGCCGGAACAAGTGATTCGAGTGGCAATTACACACCTGCCAAGAGGCGTGAAACTATTCAAGTTATTAGTACCGAAACTGCCCAAAAAATGCGCATCATGATGGAAAGTGTGGTTTCGGCAAATGGAACTGCACCAACTGCAGCAATTGCTGGATATCGAGTTGCTGGCAAGACTGGGACCGCGCAACGTATTGATGACACGTGTGGTTGTTACCGTGGATACACCGCTTCATTTATTGGTTTTGCCCCAGCCGATAAGCCTGCCTATGTCAT
>JBDNJO010000080.1:0-5223 GCA_041687715.1 Candidatus Nanopelagicales bacterium | reverse complement strand
TTGGGCATCTTCGCCTTGGGCTAGGGCTTGATCCACAGTTCTACCCGAAAGGGCTGGGACATGAAAATCAGCTGCCCACGAGCGCGCATAGCCAGCGCCGAGGGCTTGTTCCATGCGATCCCAGAAGTCAGTAAGTCTCATCGCATTTAACCGTAAGCGACTTGTTAAGCAAGCGCGCTTTCTAGGGACAGCAATTCATAACCAAAAGCTTCGGCAACGGCCGGGTAAGTAACTTTGCCCGCATGGGTGTTAAGTCCAAGTGCTAATGCTTTGTCATCTTTAAGTGCTTGCTTCCAACCCTTATTAGCCAGCGAAACTGCGTAAGGCAGAGTCACGTTAGTCAATGCGTAAGTTGAAGTGTTTGGCACCGCACCTGGCATATTGGCAACGCAGTAGAAAACTGTGTTGTGAACTGCGTAAGTTGGATCCGCGTGTGTTGTGGCATGGGAATCTTCAAAGCAACCGCCCTGATCAATTGCAATGTCAACAAGTACTGAGCCCGGCTTCATGCGCGAAACTAAATCGTTGCTCACTAGCTTCGGCGCTTTCGCGCCTGGCACAAGAACCGCGCCAACAACTAGGTCTGCTGCTAAACATTCGTTTTCAATCGCAAACGCATTTGAAGCAAGCGTGCGAATTGCCCCATTAAATGCCAAGTCAATTTGGCGAAGACGCGGGATGTTCAAATCGAGAATTGTGACATCAGCGCCCATACCAAGTGCGATTTGCGCTGCGTGTAATCCAGAAACACCGCCGCCAAGTACGACAACCTTTGCAGGCTTCACTCCAGGAACGCCGCCAAGTAAAACGCCGCGGCCACCGTTTGCGCGCATTAGTGAATGTGCGCCAACTTGTGGTGCTAACCGGCCAGCAACTTCTGACATCGGAGCAAGTAGTGGAAGTGAGCGATCTGGAAGTTCAACTGTTTCATAAGCAACGCCAGTTACTTTGTTCTTAAGTAATGCGTCCGTGCACTTTTGCTCAGCCGCAAGGTGCAAGTAAGTAAATAGCAATTGTCCTTCGCGCATGCGATCGTATTCGACAGCGATTGGCTCTTTAACTTTCATGATCATCTCGCCGGTCTGCCAAACTTCATCCGCAGTTGCCAGCATCTTTGCGCCAGCTTTTACATACTCGTCATTTGAGATCGAGGAGCCGATACCAGCGTCATGCTCGATAAAAACTTCATGGCCATTGCGAGTCATTTCCATTACGCCGGCAGGGGTGATTGCTACGCGGTATTCATGGTTCTTGATTTCGCGCGGAACGCCAATCTTCATGAGGGAAACCTTTCGGATGTGGCCAAGCTTCATTGCTTGCCTTGTCATACGCTAGCCGTGAAAACCCTAATTAGATATTTTGGGGTACCGATTTCGAAGCCCTAGATTCGAAAAACATCAGTGTTTTTAATGCCTAATTCGGATACCGCAAAAATGCATCCTTTTGGCTACGAATTACCTAGTTTTTTGGCAGCCAAACTCGCTTAGTAGCAAGGACATCTTCTCGGGCGTGCCACGGCGCGTCCGCACTTCGAAGCGCAAGGTCTGGTTCGGCCAATGCAATCAAAGCTGCGTGCGTACCCGCTACTAATTGCGGATTAGTTATTGCGCCCCGGCGAATTGATTCCAAGATGTCTTGAATTGCAATCCAGTGCACCGGCATATCAAGTTCTTCATCGCTTCCAACTGGGCGCCCATCTGGGTGCAGCGAAACATCGCGGGCAAAATAGATCCGAATTTGCTCGGATGATCCCCCAGGTGAGTTTGCGAAATCAAGTAACACGTTCCAAGTCTTGGCAACATAACCCGTTTCTTCATAAAGTTCGCGCTTAGCGGTTTCTAGCGGATTTTCATTTGCTAAATCCATTAACCCAGCCGGGGCTTCCCACATGATCTTGCTTTGCGCATGTCGATATTGCTCAATTAATAACAATTCGCCAGCATCATTTAACGCAATGATCGCAACTGCCCCAGGATGCACTAAAAAATCGCGCGTGACTTGGTTTTCATTTAGCGTGAATTCTTCGCGGCGAACATCCCAGACGTAACCAGCAAATGCAGTCTCGCTCATTGCTACTGGGTAAGTGACGACGCGATCAGAAATCATAATTAAAGTTTTAAGCGCGACGAGCTAGCGCGGCCTCGATCAAACCCTTGAACAATGGATGCGCGCGAGTTGGACGAGAACGTAATTCTGGGTGGGCTTGGGTACCGATGTAATACGGGTGAACTTCAACTGGCAATTCCACGTACTCAACTAAGTGAGCATCGGGCGAAGTTCCGGAAAACACTAAGCCAGCAGTTTCTAATTGATCGCGGTAAGTGTTGTTTACTTCATAGCGATGGCGATGACGTTCCTCAACTAATACGCTGCCATAAACTCGCTCTGCTGTGCTGCCGGATTTAAGCGCAGCGGGATACATACCAAGACGCATAGTGCCGCCCATGTCGCGCTCGCCAGCAACTACATCAGTTTGATCAGCCATTGTGGAAATAACTGGGTTAGCAGTTTTCTCATCAAATTCAGCAGAGTTCGCATCTTTGATGCCAGCAACATTGCGCGAGTATTCAATGACCATGCACTGCAACCCAAGACAAAGCCCAAGTGTTGGAATCTTGTTCTCGCGCGCAAACCGCAAGGCGCCAAGCTTGCCCTCGATACCGCGCACCCCAAAACCGCCGGGCACACAGATCGCATCAACATCGCCTAGGGCTTTTTTCGCGCCTGCGTCCGTATCGCAATCATCGGAGGCTACCCAGCGAATGTTTACGCGCGCATTGTTGGCAAAGCCGCCAGCTCGTAACGCTTCAGTCACAGATAAGTACGCATCAGGCAAATCAATGTATTTACCAACTAAGGCAACGGTGACATCGTGGGCTGGATTGTGAACTCGGCGCAGCAAGTCATCCCAAAGCGTCCAGTCAACATCGCGAAACGGCAGACCAAGACGGCGAACTACGTAGGCATCTAGACCTTCAGAGTGCAGCACCTTTGGAATGTCATAAATACTTGGCGCATCAACGGCAGAAACTACTGCTTCTTCGTCAACGTCGCACATCAAAGAAATTTTGCGCTTAATGCCATCTGGAATTGGGCGATCTGCGCGAAGCACGATCGCATCCGGCTGGACACCAATGCTGCGAAGCGCAGCAACGGAGTGTTGTGTTGGTTTTGTTTTTAATTCCCCGGATGGTCCGATGTATGGCAAGAGCGAAACGTGCAAGAAGAAAACATTGTCGCGGCCAACTTCATGGCGAACTTGGCGAATTGATTCAAGGAATGGCAACGATTCAATGTCCCCAACTGTGCCGCCGACTTCGGTAATAACAACATCTATGTCATCGCTACCCATAGCAAGAATGCGCGACTTAATTTCATTGGTGATGTGCGGAATAACTTGCACGGTGTCCCCAAGATATTCACCGCGACGCTCTTTTGCAATGACTGTGGAGTAAACCTGGCCAGTTGTAACGTTCGCGCTGCCATGTAAATCACGATCTAAGAAGCGCTCGTAGTGACCGATATCAAGGTCAGTCTCGGCGCCATCATTGGTAACAAAGACTTCGCCATGTTGAAACGGATTCATGGTGCCAGGATCCACATTTAAGTACGGATCCAGCTTTTGCATAGTGACGCGAAGGCCACGAGCAGTTAAAAGATTTCCAAGGGATGATGCGGTAAGACCCTTACCGAGTGATGAGGCAACGCCTCCCGTTACGAACACATGTTTGCTGTTACCCACGGAATACAAACTTAACTCACTGGGCGCCAAGTTTGCTAATCGGGTCGATACTTCCTAGTTGCGTGTTGCCCTGCACGTAATAAATACGGCGTGTTGCCTTACGCCTTGGCTTTTGAGCGCGCAGCTGGCTTGCCATCGCGCTCGGCTTGCGCCAAAGCAAGTAATTCCTCGGCAAGTTGACTGCCGGCTTGGCTATCGGCAAGACCAGCCAGCATTCGCGACAATTCCGCAACGCGATCACCTTGTTGGACTTGGGTTACCGCCGAGCTGTGAACTTCTTGCCCATCCGAGCGCGCTATAACAAGGTGCCGGTCAGCAAAGGCAGCAACTTGCGGCAAGTGAGTGACCACAATTACTTGCGCGTTTTGCGCCAGACGAGCCAGGCGCTTGCCAACCTCGACGGCAGCGGCCCCGCCGACGCCCGCGTCGACCTCATCAAAGACAAAAGTCTCAGTTGGATCGGCTGCGGCCAAGACCACTTCAACTGCCAACATGATTCGACTGAGTTCACCACCGGATGCGCCCTTAGCCATAGGGATCCATGGGGAATCTGGCCGGCTAATCAAGCCAAGTTCCACCAAGTCTGCCCCAGTTGGCCCCGGAGTTGCTGGGCTTAATTTGAATTGCACAGTCGCGCCAACCATTGCAAGGCTGGCAAGTTCCCCGGTTACGGCGCTTGAAAATCCGGCGGCTGCTTTAGTGCGAGCTTTCGTGACATCGCTGGCTGCTTTTGTTAAGTCGGCTTGGACTTGGATAAGTTCAGCGCGCAATTCGCCAAGTGCTTCATCCCCGCCAGCAAGTTGCGCAACGCGTGGCCGGTTTTCTTTAACCCAAGCAAGTAAGTCGTCCACATCGCCAAATTCGCGCGTTAATCCCTTGAGCGCTGCTCGGCGCGATTCCACAAACGACAACCGCTGCGGGGAGGCATCGATGCCAGCGGAATAAGAAGTTATGTCAGCAGATAAATCGGCGGTCAAAATTTCAAGTTCTTTCATGCGATCCGCAAATTCGCCAAGGGTCGCATCCAGTGTGCGCTCGTGATCAAGGCCTTTACGCGCTGTGGCAAGGGCGGCAACAACCGGCAAGTCATCACCTTCGCCAGTTGTTAGCAATTCACTCGCGCGCGCTGTTACTTCATAGAGCGCTTCAGTGTGAGAAAGTCGCTTTGCTTCTTCATCAAGTTCATGATCTTCCCCAACCAGCGGCTTAAGGGAATCAACTTGTTCCAAAATTCGCGTGATGCGTTCTAATTGCGCAGCCCGAGTGCCCGCATCAGTTGTCATGGCTGCGATGCGTCGCTCAAGTGCGCGAGCTGCGTCCCAGAATTTTGTGTAAGTTGCCATTTGCTTTTCTAATGACTCACCTGCATAGCGATCAAGTAGTAAACGTTGTTGTTCAGTTTTTGTTAAACGAAGTTGATCACTTTGGCCATGCACTGCAACTAGCGCTTCGCCGAGTTCGCCAACTACGCCAGCGGGCAC
>JBDNJO010000079.1:0-2850 GCA_041687715.1 Candidatus Nanopelagicales bacterium | reverse complement strand
GTGCCATTTTTAAGCGTCAGAGTTCCAGCTGGAAGGGCGGAGGCATGCAAAAAAACTTCTTCGCCTTCGTCTGTTTGAAGAAAGCCAAAGCCCTTTTCAGTGTCATACCACTTCACTTTGCCTGTAGGCATGGTGTTCTCCTTCCGCTGGTTGCTTGCTCGGGCTCTCGCTGTGCGAATGCCTTCTATAAGGGTAGATGAAAAGTGCGAATCCACCCAAACTTCTGATTTTCATCACATTTGGCTTAGCACTTTACGCGAAAACTCAAGTGGCGCTAACCACCCAACAGCGCGTAACGTATAAAGATGCGCACTTCTGAATCAGCCGAAATCCAATTAAGACCTAGGTCTTTAGCTGATGATTTGCGACACCGAAGTGATGCCCAATTAGAAGTCCTATTCGCAACACGCCCGGATTTATTACATCCAGTTCCAACTGACTTAGGGCAATTAGCAGTTCGAGCCACGACTTCACCTAGTGTAAGTTCGGCGCTCGATGCCCTCAATCACATCGAACTAAGTGTCTGTGAAGTTTTAGCTGCTTTAACAGATCCAGCAGCTCGCACTGATGTGCACGATGGACTAGCTGGCGCAACTGGATACCAAGGCGATGCAATTGACGCCGCTATTGATCGCTTGCTTATCAGCGCACTTGTTTGGGGCGATGATGAGGAGTTGCATTTAGTTCGTGTGGCGCGCGAATCTTTTGGCGCTTACCCGTGTGGCTTAGCTGCTTCCTTTGCTGACTCGCGTCGAAAAGTCCGTGAGTATGGAACTAAGAAAAATCTTGCAACAAAAACTTTAGCTAGTGGCTCCGATGATGTGCGCGAAATTATGGGACAACTTTTGTGGGGAACGCCTGCCGGAACAATGCGCCAGGCAAATCGTTCAGTAAGAATTGAAGATGCAAAATCTCCATTGGAATGGTTGCTTGCACACGAGTTGATCGTGCCGACAAGTGATAACTCTGTTGTCGTGCCGCGCGAAGTTTCGCTAGCTCTTCGCGATGGTTTGTTGTTAAAGGAAATTAAAACTGATCACGGCTTTCCAGTACTTGGAAACGCTGATGTTAAACGTATTAATGACACTGGCGCGCACGCAGCCTTAGATTTTGTTCGGCTAGTTGAGACTCTGCTGGAAACTTGGTCCATTGAGCCGCCCGCTCAACTTCGCGGCGGCGGCCTGGCAATTCGCGACTTAGCTGCAGCGAAAGATTTATTACGCGTCTCCGAACACTTAACTGCCTTGGTCATTGAAGTCGCTTATGCATCTGGCTTGCTTGGCGCCGACACTTCTGATGGTTGGTTACCAACTGCAGCTTATGACCGATGGCTAAGTATTGATGATGCATCGCGTTGGACATTACTTGCGCAATCATGGCGCGACATGGCTCGGGCTGCGCACGTAGTTGGCGGTGATGGTTCTGATCGAACTAACGCCTTGACTTCCGCTGTGGAGCGCGGCTTTATAAATCCACTTCGAATTTCACTTCTCGGTATCTATATTGGCTTACCAGATGGTTCAACAACGAGCGCCGCTATTTTGACCGACCATTTAGATTGGCATCGCCCACGTCGCTCCTCAATGGTGCGAGCTGCTGCTGTTTCTGCAGTGCTGGATGAAGCTGCAACATTAGGTGTGACGGCGCTTGGCGCGATAACTTCATTTGGTAAAACGGTAGCTGAAGGGAAAGATCCAACAAAAGTCTTAGGTGCGTTGTTACCTGCGCCCGTTGATCATGTAATTGTCCAGGCTGATTTAACTGCGCTGGCACCCGGTCGTTTGCCTGCAAACCAACGCCGAACTATGGCAGTGATTGCTGATGTGGAGTCCACTGGAGCAGCAACGACTTATCGCTTTACCGAAAGCTCAATCCGGCGCGCACTTGATCAAGGTCAATCAGCCCATGACATTTTGGATTTCTTATCTGGACTTTCGCGCACTCCAATCCCACAGCCACTTAGTTATTTGATTGAGGATGTGGCTCGCAAACATGGCGTGCTTCGCGTTGGTGTTGCTTCCATCTATTTACGTTGTGATGATGAACAACTCGTTGCAACAGTGCAAGCAGATCGACGTCTGGCTAATTTAAAGTTTCGCCAACTAGCACCCGGCATAGTGGTCAGTTCCTCGCCAGCCGACATAGTCCTAGAGAAATTGCGCGGTGCTGGTTATGCCCCAGTCGCTGAGAGCGCTGAGGGAACAGTACTAATACATCGTCCAGATACCAAGCGAACTGCAACAAAAGTTGCGCCAGCACCTGTCACAGTTACTGGCCCATCGAGTCGATTGGTAGCCGCTGCTGTTAAAGCACTTCGCGCCGGGGAACGTGTTGATTCCAGTAAACCTGCTTCAACTAATGGTCCGCGGACTACTACTTCCCAGACTTTAGCTTTACTTAATGACGCCTTGGCTAAAGGCAAGGAAGTTTGGATTGGTTACGCCGATAAAGGTGGCATGACTAGTGAGCGAATTGTTGAACCGCTAACTATCACTGGTGGATTCTTAACTGCTTTTGATGTGCGAACTAATGAAGTTCGTACCTTTACTATTGCGCGTATTACTGGCGCTGCACTGGAAGAAAACTTTACGGAAGAAGGAAATGCTTGATGACTGAAGGTCCATTGATTGTTCAAAGCGACAAGACATTGTTGCTTGAAATTGACCATGAATTAAGCGCGGAATGTCGACATGCCATTGCGCCATTCGCTGAACTTGAGCGCGCGCCAGAACACATTCACACTTACCGCATCACACCACTTGGACTTTGGAATGCGCGCGCTGCTTTGCATGACGCGGAATCAGTTGTCGACACCCTGATTAAGTATTCGCGCTACCCAGTTCCACATGC
>JBDNJO010000078.1:0-11816 GCA_041687715.1 Candidatus Nanopelagicales bacterium | reverse complement strand
GTGTTACTCGGTGAACTCGTTATCGATCATATTCCAGATCCTATTAAAGTTTGGATTTCGCTAGAACAATTTGAGTACTGGAAACACACACACATAACTATTGACGCAGTACCTGGTCGTGGTGGTGGCTTTTCTCTTGAAACCCCTGAGGGCTTACGCTTCATAATTCATTCCCGAATCTTTACTGATGAAGAATGGCTCACCCTAAAAGATGAGGAAGTCTTATTGGGAAGTGGCGTTTTCAAACTGGTTTAGTAAATGCCAACGTTAGATCAAGTCCAACTATCTTCTTAATTGCTCCCGTCAAAGCAGCGTGACTTTGCTCGGGAAGCGTCTTTTTCAAATCATGGCCGTCTTGAAATTTGGTGGCATCGGAAAAATCAAGAGTTAAAACATCTCCCTCAAGACTTGCTAACCGAGCGTCAAAAAATGCCAACCATGCGATGCGATTTGTTGCCTCAAGTTCATCAAGAACTTGATTCCAAAAACTTTTAAGTTCGCTAAGTTGCATTACTCAACTGGGTCGTGCGTGCCTGGGTCTTCAAAGCCAGCTTCACGATGTGCGCCATCACAAAATGGCTTATTCTTTGAATGACCGCAGCGGCAAAGTGAATAACTATCCTGCTCAGAAATTACAACGCCATCAGCGCCAATCAACGTCGCGCCTGTTACTCGCATCGAGCCGTTTGCGCGGACTGAAATAGTTGGTTTTTCATCAGACATATGTTTCTTCTTTCCGTCGAATTCTTAAATACCTATGTTGTTATGACTCTAAAGCCAAACTGGCGGTTTACCCAGCGCTGAACCATCAGAAGTTACTAATTTTCCAATTGGTTCGCGGCCCATTAACCAAGCTGCTAGATCCTGTGGCACACCAAAAATGTCTGTCATACCGTTTTGATCGCCAGTCCAAGTGTGATCACCAGCAATCAATAAGCGGAACTTGACGGCTTCTTTTCGCTTGCCGGCAGTAATGCTCTTTAAAGTTTTGATGCAGAAATCGAAAGTCCAGTCTGTTGATTTGTAATCCAGTCCCAGATCGACCAAGTGAACGAGTAACTCACGTTCACGAAGTGTCATGATCTCGTGTGGATGAACCCGGGAACCGTTTCCGAGAACTACTTCTGTTGCCAGAATTGGGCCAGCCAACAATCGTTCTAAATTGCTTGTGAAAATATTGGATTGCTCAAGAAAGTCAGCAATAATTTCTGAGCTATCCCGTGTTGCTCCAGTTTCGATGTCAATTCCGCGCTGTTCCGTTGAAACATACATATCTTTTTGCACACCAGTTAGCGCCCACTCGATGAGATTTGAAAGTCCACGCGCATTGTTTGCCAAATGTGTTAGGACATGGCCACGCGACCAATTAGGCAGCAATGAATCAGCGGCAACTTCTTCGTTGCTTAGCTCACTTGTGAACTCAGCAACTAGGGATTCAGCGTTTGCAACATCAATTTCAGAAGTGATCATGGATGTAACCGTACGGCAAAGCGCGACTACTTATCTAACTCCGGGGTTACTTCGACCAGTTCAAGATCTGACTCTTCTTTTGCCAGATCTTCGATAACTTCAATTTGGGCAACTTGCTTCATGTTGCGCCGACCCAATGCTCTAAGCGCCGCTGCAATGCCAATCATCACCAGCAGTACCGCAAGCTGAGTCAAGTAGTACGGACGGCCTTGGCCAGCAACCCAGCCTGCAGGCCTAAAGTCATCGCCAAACCATCTATCGCCAAGTCCTGGTGCAATTAATTGCGCAACACCAAAGGCAACTACCAGCGTGAGCCAAATAGATACTGTGCGATGCGCTCGAGTTCGATAAGGACGAGTGATGTCTGGATATTTATTTCGCAGCACCCAAAACGCTGGGAAAATTCCAAGATATGTCAAAAGCGAAGCAGCGATTGCGAAACCAATGGCAGCGCCAAAATACTTTGCTGGATCACCTTCATTTAATTGGTAACCCAAAATCAAAATCGCTGAAGCCACGACCCCAGTTATATTGTTGATTCGAACAGGTGTGCCGTATCGAGAATTTGTGTGGCCGAGCCAGCGAGGACCCGAGCCATCAAGACAAGCCATTGCCAAATTGCGGTTAGTGGACATTAACCAAGTTACGCCAGTTGATAAAACTGCCAGAAGAATTAGCACCCCAGCAAAGCCGCCAAGATAAATCCCAGCTCCAGTTAAAGTTACGGTGCCATCTTCGGCAATACCACCACCGTAAACAGTAAAGGCATACTTAACAGCATCCACAAAACCGCTCAACCCATCGACTCGGGTTACTGGAAGCACTAACAGCACAGCCAAAATTGGTAGACCGTAAATAAACATAGAAAATGCTGTAGTCCGAAATACTGCATAAGGTAAATCGCGCTTTGCGTGTGTCATTTCTGCGCTTGCCGCACTTACGTTTTCCAGCCCAAGAAATGCAAACAAAATAATCGGAATTGTCAGGATGAGTCCATCAAAGCTCAATCCGAAATCAGAAAACGCAACTCCACCCATGCCATTCACAACTCCGAATGCAATTACGGTGATTGTAAACAATGGAATCAGAATAAGTCGAGAAAGCACGCCTAGTACTGAAACCCATTTGCCGACTCGATACGAATAGTTATTAGCGAGTACCGCAATCCAAATAAACGCTAAGGCAAAACGATAGAACGAAAACTGTGACATTTGCTGTCCACCCATAAAAAAAATTTCCGCCGTTGCAATAACCACAATTGTTAAAACTCCACCAAGCCAAATTGGACTCTTCAGCCAACTGACTACAGCGCTAACGGCTCCCGCTAAGTGACCAAAGGCTAAACGGATCCACATGTATGGGCCACCTTGAAAAGTAAAGGTGGAGCTTAATTCTGCAAAAACCATTGCTGCTGGGATTAAGAAAACGATAGCTAGTACTGCCATCCAGGAAATTGCCTGTGGACCCGCAGCAGCAATTAACGCGATAGTGTCCAAACCAATAACGGAGCAAATCGAAAAGAATAGAACTTCCTTACGTCCGAAATCCTTGCGGAAATTTTTTCTTTCCTCCAAATATGTGGGAGTCAAGTCGAACTGGAAGGCCGGCTTACTTGCAACAGTTTCATTTTCCATAAGAAAAACTTAACGTGTGCAATATGTAATGCCAGCAGTAACCCAAGAATAAAAAATCTACAGAGTAATAACCCAGCATTAATAGGACTTAACTAAGGACTTCAGAAAGTTGATTAGGCAGTTTCTTCAGTCTGCGCTTCGGTTGTTTCGCTCACTAAACCAAGTTGCGTTTCATGAGTTGCATAACGCGACTCCCGCACATCAACTTCTAACTTTTCTGCAACAGGCAACTCATCAGTGAATCGGCCAAGTTCTTCGACAGCTTTTGCTTTTGGCATTACGGAACGATCAAATGAACCAACTGCATTGTTGTATGTGTCCATGGAACGCTTTAAGTTATCGCCAACTTTGCTGAAGTGATTTATAAAAGTAATCAAGCGCCCATATAGATCGCCCGATTCCTTAATCATTTCTTGCGCGTTTCGCACCTGCGTATCTTCCTGCCACAACATTGCGATTGTGTTCAAGGCAATCACAAGTGACGTCGGAGAAGTTAATACAATTTTTGCTTGAGCAGCATCTTCAATTAAGTTTGGATAAACCTCAAAAGCTGCAGCAAGTGATGATTCAGTTGGAATAAACATGATTACGTAATTCAATGATTCTTTATCGTCAACATAGTTTCTGCCCGACAAAGATTTAATGTGACCCTTTAGCGCATTGGCATGCGCATCAAATAAACTTTTGCGACGCTCGGGATCAACTTCATTAATTGCATCGAGGTAAGAATTCATTGGCGCTTTACTATCAACATATAAAACGCGATTGTTTGGCAAATGAACTGTTACATCCGGTCGCCCCGAACCATCACCAACTTGTTGCTTTTGTTCATCAAAGGAAACATGCTCAGACATTCCGATCATTTCTATGATTCGGCGAAGTTGTAATTCACCCCATCGACCGCGGGCATCATTGCGCCGAAGTGCGCTAGAAAGATTTGTTGTCTCTGTGCGCAAGGTATCGAGCAGTCCTGTTGTGTTTGTAACCTGTTGATCTAGTCGCGCGTAAGCGTCAGCTCGTTTGGTTTCCAAGTCACCCACTTTTGCATCAAGTGCTTTCAAACTTTCGCCAAGGGGTTTAATAATTTCCTGAATCGAAGCCGAAGCAGCGCGATTTTGTTCTGCAACTGAAGTCGTAGTTGTCTGCAACCGAGCCTCGGTAGAACTCTCGAGCATTTGCGCAGCAGATAAATAGTGTTCCCTCGATGCATCAGCAACTTGCTGGCGAATGTCTTGAGCTGACAACCCACCCTGACTCTTCATTGCTCGACTAACAACTAGGCCAACAATGGCGGCAGTGGTTAGTGCAGTGACTAATACGATGACAAAAAGTGAGGTTACGTCCATGAAGTAAGTCTCCCATTGGGCAGTGACAAAACGCTGAAAACCGCCATGGCGATTAGGTTTTGTGCCCTTTTACACCTACCTTTAGAACATTCCCCAAAGAAGGTTTTAATGTCCACTCCATCAAGTCCTAAGAAAAAGCCGCGCGCCCGAAAATTAGAGCGGGATCGTTCTCGCGAAGGTGAACCTAAAGAAAAAGCTGGTTCACCCCGTCATGCCACCGCAAAGGACACCGCAGCAAAGAAGCGCGCTAAGCCAAAGTCCAAAGTAGCCAAGGCAGAGTCCCGCGCACCGCGCGACCCAGATTCTCGTAGCAAGGCAGAATCCCCACGCGCTGCTTCCAAAAGCAGTGCTCGTGGCAATGATGTTTGGAATCCTTCGGGAAAACCTCAGCGAAAAGGTGGCGAAAAACCATCTGGTGGCCGCGGCTCTCGTGATCGTTATGAAGATGACCGTCCACCGGCTCGACGTCGCGATGACGCGCCGCCAGCACGTGCACCACGCAAAACTTCAGATTCGCGACCAACAACGCGAGCACGCTATGAAGACGAAGCACCAAAGCGCGCAACGCGAAGTTACTCCGATGACCGTCCACCAGCTCGACGCCGCGATGACGCACCAGTTTCGCGATCCCGTCGCGATGACGCGCCGCCAGCACGTGCACCACGCAAAACTTCAGACTCGCGACCAACAACGCGAGCACGCTATGAAGATGAAGCACCAAAGCGCGCACCACGCAGTTATTCAGATGACCGCGCACCAGTTTCGCGATCCCGTCGCGATGACGCGCCGCCAGCACGTGCACCACGCAAAACTTCAGACTCGCGACCAACAACGCGAGCACGCTATGAAGACGAAGCACCAAAGCGTGCACCGCGCACAAAGAGCGATGATGTTTACGCGCCAAAGTCCCGGTTACCTCGTGAAAAAGCATCACGTGATTACGATGACGATGCAACTGGCGCAATGTCAGAGAACACCGCAGAAGTTGCATTAGATACAGCATCAAGTAGTTGGGCAGAACTTGGCGTTTCCGCAGAATTACTTGGAACACTAAAACGTCAAGGAATTGATACGCCATTTCCAATTCAGGCTAAGACACTTCCAGATGCAATCAGTGGTCGCGATGTTTTAGGTCGAGGACAAACTGGTTCTGGTAAAACTCTGGCATTTGGGCTTGCGATGGTTACTCGATTAGCGCATCGTAAAGCAACTGCTAAACATCCACTTGGCATTGTTCTAGTACCAACTCGTGAACTTGCCATGCAAGTTACCGATGCACTGATGCCTTATGCGCAAGCGGTTGAACTCGACATTCGTCTAATCGCTGGTGGCATGCCATACGCAAAACAAATTGATGCGTTAAAGCGTGGAGTACCAATCGTCGTTGCTACTCCAGGTCGCCTAAATGACTTAGTTGAACAAGGACATATCAACTTAAGCAAAATTGAAATCACGATTCTCGATGAAGCAGACCAAATGTGTGACATGGGATTCATGCCGCAAATTGTTGAAGTATTAGATATGACAAAGCCAGGCTCACAGCGCTTACTATTTAGCGCCACTCTTGATAAAGATGTAGACAAGATTGTCAAGAAGTATTTAAAGAATCCGATCGAACATGCAACAAACTCAGGTAAAGCATCTGTTTCTACTATGACGCATTACCTATTCATTACTTATAGCGAAGATAAGCCAACAATCTTGGCGGAAATCGGATCGCGTAAAGGTAAGACAATGTTCTTTGCTCGTACGCAAGCCGGCGTAGATCGCATAGCAAAAGATCTTGCCAACAAGGGTGTACCAGCTGGCGCATTGCATGGTGGTAAAACTCAAGCTGTTCGCACGCGAACCTTAGCTGCATTCAAAGAAGGCTTGACTAATGTTTTAGTTGCTACTGATGTTGCTGCTCGTGGAATTCACGTTGATGGCGTGAGCTTGGTGGTTCACATTGATCCACCAAATGATCACAAAGATTATTTGCACCGCGCTGGCCGCACAGCTCGTGCTGGTGAGACTGGTTCGGTAGTAACACTGATTGGCCCACGTCAACAAAAAGCAGTGACTGCTATGACGACGCGCGCTGGAGTAAATCCAGAGGTGGTCAATATAAAGCCAATGTCCAAAGAATTAGTGTCGATCACCGGAGCTAAAGAACCTTCCGGAATTGCTTGGAAGCCACCTGCTGAACCTGCAAAACGTGGGGGCCGACCAAGCGGTATGCGTTCCAGTGGCGGCCGACCGCAAGGTCGATCTGGTGGTTCCCGTGGTGGCAGTAGAGCGCGCTAAACCCTGTGTTTAAAGGAACTTTGCCTGCACAAAGGCGATTTTAAACTTGGACGTTATGCCCCTATTCTTTTCCTACGGGGAAATGAGGAAATCAAGTGAGTGACAACAAAGGTTTAGGCCGCTTTTTTAAGGCTGACGAGAACAACGAGGGTAATACTATGCGCGATGCAGCAGATGCAGAAAAAACTATTGGCGTACTACAGGCACGCGTTACTGAGCTCGAAGGCTCTGCTGGGCGTCAAAGTTTCATTGATATGGACGAAGACGCACTAACCCAGATTGCTGCCGAAGATGCGGCAGTAATTATTCGCGCCGCTCGTATGCGCGCTGGAAAACTTATTGAGCAAGCTACTGAAACTTTGCAACAAGCAGAGTCTGAGCGAGAGCAAATTCGCGCAAGTTGCGAACTGGATGCACGTCAAACTCGGGAAGCCGCAAATGTTGATGCTCGTAAACTTCGCGCTGAAGCTACCGCAACTCTAGAAACTGCGCGCGATCAAGCAGCTCAGTTATTAGAAGCAACTCAAAATGATGCTGACTCGCAGGCTACGGAAAACCATAAAGTCATTACGAAACTTCTTGACGATGCAACGCGCCGTGCAAACGAAGTCGCAAACGAAGCCGAAGTTCTAAAGGCAAACGTTGACAAAGAACTTTCCGCGCAACGTGCACAGATGGAACAAGAGCTTGCTTCAGCGCGCGCAGGTACCGAAGCAGAATTAAATCAACTTCGCGTTGAAACCGGCAAGAACACCTCTTCACAAATCTCAGCAGCTCAAGCAGAAGCACAGCGACTTCAGACCGAAGCAACGAATGCAGCGCAAGCCATGCTTGAAAAGGCAACTGGTGATGCTCGTGCGCTCGGTGAAGATGCGAATAAAAACCACAGTGCAACAATTGCAGATGCCCAAAATAAATTGCAGCAAGCTGAAAAGCAAGCAGAGCAAATTGTTTCTCAGGCGCAGTCTAAAGCAGATGAAATCGTTCGCAAGTCATCACAGGAATCGCAAGCGCAGGCTGGCGCACTTCGCCAAGGCGCAATTGTGTATCGCGACAACGTTTTGGCTTCAACTGATGCCAACCGCAAAATCTTTGATGACTTGACCAAGCGCATTGCTGAACTTCGTGCTCAGTGGTTTGATGTTCAGTCCACAATGACGCAGATTTCTAATCAGGCAGGCGCACGCTTTACTGATGCCGAAGCAGCAGCAGCTGATGTATTTGCGCGAATTACTGACAGTCGCGCGGCACTGATTGACACATTCGCAGAATTTGCACAAGAAATTACTGCGGCGAAGTCTTCCGGAGAAGCTGCAAAGCAAACTGAGGATAACTAGTTATTCACCTAGTTCGTTAGATTCACACAAATGTTTGCAACTATGTCCCGTCGCCAAATCTGGCAAGCAATTGTCATTGGATTACTCGCAGGAGTATTAGCGGGAATGTTCGGCGTTGGCGGCGGCTTCTTAATGGTTCCGTTATACATCGCATGGCTGGGGCTGGAACAACGAAAGTCTCATGCGACTTCGTTGGCCGCTGTCGTGCCAATCGCACTCGCTGGCGCAATTGGATATGCATCGCAAGGCAGCGTTGACTTTAAAGCCGGAATTGCACTTTTAGCGGGTTCAGTTTTTGGCGCTCTTTATGGTGTTAAATTATTGGGCCAAGTCCCACTTAAGTTTCTGCAAATCGGATTCGCATCGCTGCTTTACTTATCTGCCTTACGTTTGATTTGGTCTTCAAATCCACAGCAGTTACTTGAGGGCTGGGCAAGTGTGACGTTACTTATTGCAGTCGGATTTTTTGCTGGCGTTATGTCGGGACTATTTGGAGTTGGCGGCGGAATTGTCATGGTGCCAGCACTAATAATTGCCGCTGGCATGAATTCCATAGTTGCCCGTGGAACTAGCCTCTTGGTAATTGTGGGATCCGGGCTTTCGGGCACTTGGGCCAACTTTCGCAAAGGCAATATTGAGATTCCCTACGCCCTGCTTTCAGGGTTTGCAGGTATCCCAAGTACGTTTTTAGGGGTTTACCTTAGCCATCTGGTGTCGCAGCGAATTACGGTCATAATGTTCGCAATCTTGTTGCTGGCAATTGCCACTCAACAAGTCCAAAAAGCCCGAGGCGGTTCTGCGGTTCATTAAAGCTGCCCATAGGCTCGTATCTAATTGAATGAAGGTGGATCTGCGTATGTTGGTATTTATTCCAGCTGAGACTAGAGCGGGCGAAAAGCGCGTCGGGTTAACTCCTGAAGGCGCCGCGAAACTCATCAAACTTGGGCTAAGTGTGTCAATCCAGGATGGTGCTGGCCAGTTAGCCGGGTATCACAATGATGAATATCAGGCCGCAGGCGCAGAAATTGCAAGTAGCGCCGCAACCATAACTTCTGCTGATGTCGTTGCCACAGTTCGACCACTAGCAAACGAACAAATTGCGCAACTGAAATCGGGCGCACTCACTATTTCATTTCTGTCACCAACAAATGATTCCGATGCAATCAAGGCTTTGGCCGAAAAAAAAGTTACGTCACTTTCCTTTGACGTGCTACCTCGTATTTCGCGTGCACAGTCAATGGATGCGCTAACTTCACAGGCGCTTTGTGGCGGATATCGCACAGTACTTATTGCAGCTGAACGCGCACCCAAGTTTTTCCCAATGCTTATGACTGCAGCTGGAACAATCCCGCCGGCAAAAGTATTAGTACTTGGCGCAGGTGTTGCTGGTCTGCAAGCCATGGCAACTGCGCGTCGGTTGGGCGCAATCGTAAGTGCTTACGATGTTCGCGCGTCTAGCGCTGACGAAGTTAAATCAATGGGCGCAACTTTTCTTGATCTTGGACTTGATGAAGTCGAAGGCGCTGGCGGCTACGCCCGCGAGATGACAGCAGAGCGCGCAAAGGCACAACAAGATGCGCTAAAGAAATTCATATCGGAATCAGACGTAGTAATTACAACTGCGGCTGTGCCCGGGCGTAAAGCCCCAACACTTATAACTAGCGACATGATGAGTTCCATGAAGCCAGGCGCCATCATTCTTGACTTAGCAGCTGAATCTGGTGGCAACGTTGAGGGCAGCAGCGCTGGACAAGATGTTGCAGTGAAAGTTCCTGGGGGCGCAATAACCATTATTGGTTGTAAAGATCTTGCTAGTCAGTTAGCAGTTCATGCCAGCAAGCTTTACTCACAAAATGTCGTTTCATTGCTAACTCTTATGACAAGTGAGGGTGTTGTAACTCCGGACTATTCAGATGAAGTAGTGCAAGGTTCCGCAGTTGTATTTAATGGCGAAATTAAAAATGCCATGGCACGCGAAACCTTGAAACTGCCCGCATTAGCAACAGGAGAGGGTGAATAGTCATGGATGCTATTTCGCTGTTAACCATTTTTATTCTCAGCATTTTTGTGGGAATCGAAGTTGTTTCAAAAGTTTCTGCAATTTTGCACACCCCACTTATGTCTGGTGCTAATGCAATCCATGGTGTAGTTCTAGTTGGCGCGATTTTGGTAACTGGAAAAGCAACTGACAACGTTCAGCTCTATTTAGGACTTGTTGCCATTGTTTTAGCCACAATTAATATGGTTGGTGGCTTCGTTGTTACTGACCGCATGCTGGAAATGTTTAAGCCCAAGAAGGCTCAAAAGGAAGAGGTATCCAAGTGACACCAACTTGGGTACGCGTTGCAGAACTTTTAGCAGCGATTTTATTTATTCTGGCGCTTAAGGGTTTGTCTTCTCCCAAAACTGCACGCCGTGGAAATCAACTTGGCGCAGCAGGCGCAGCGATCGCGACCGCAGTTGCTTTTTTCTATGGTCAAAAATTTTATGGTGGTCCAGTTCAGCACTTACCCGAAATCCTGATTGCTATTGCAATTGGTGCGATCATTGGCTGGGTTGCCGCTCGCCGCGTACAGATGACTCAGATGCCACAGATGGTTGCGCTATTTAATGGTGTGGGCGGCGGCGCTGCTGCTGTTATCTCAGTCATTGAATTTTTATCCGTGCACTCAGAAAATCCTGCTATTTTGATTGCCACTATTTTTACAGTTGTTATTGGTTCAGTTTCATTTACTGGTTCACTTCTAACTTTTGCAAAGCTTCAGGAATTAATGACATCGCGTCCAGTTGTTATTCCACTCGGACGCTTCATAACCATTGGCACTGCAGTTGCAACAATGGTCACAGCGGTCGCACTAATTATTAATCCAATAAATTCCTTGCTCTGGTTACTACTTGGATTGTCATTAGTGCTGGGCATCTTGTTGGTCCTACCGGTTGGTGGAGCAGATGTTCCAATCGTTATCTCATTACTAAACGCATTCACTGGTCTCTCGGTTGCCGCATCTGGCTATGTTCTAAATAACGTTCTATTAATTGTTGCGGGAACATTAGTTGGAGCAGCCGGCACTTTGTTGACGCGTATGATGGCGCAAGCAATGGGACGACCACTTACAAACACTTTGTTTGGAGCGTTCAAAAAGCGAATCGCATCTGCAGCAGCGTCTTCAGAAGATCGCCCAGTTAAGTCTGCATCTGCCCAAGATGTGGCCATCATGTTGGCATATGCCCGCAAGGTAATCATTGTTCCGGGCTATGGACTCGCAGTTGCGCAGGCGCAAAACACAATTCGCGAATTAGTTGAATTGCTTGTTGCCAAGGGAATTGAAGTTGATTACGCAATTCACCCAGTTGCTGGGCGTATGCCAGGCCACATGAACGTTTTGCTGGCAGAAGCAAACGTTCCATATGAGCAACTTAAGGAAATGGATGAAATCAATCCAGAATTCCCAGGAACTGATGTTGCCCTAGTTGTAGGTGCAAATGATGTTGTCAATCCAGCAGCTCGCGATGATAAGTCGGCGCCAATTTATGGAATGCCAATTTTGAACGTAGATCAAGCTCAGCAGGTTGTTTTTTTGAAACGGTCGATGCGCCCAGGTTTCGCCGGCATTGAGAATGAGGTCCTTTTTGACCCAAAAACCTCGTTGCTGTTTGGCGACGCCAAGGATTCCTTGACCAAGGTTGTTGGAGCGCTTAAGTCACTTTAGGAATCGGCAGGAACCGAGTTTAAGTATCGGTGG
>JBDNJO010000077.1:0-18502 GCA_041687715.1 Candidatus Nanopelagicales bacterium | reverse complement strand
TGTAATGCCACGCAAGTCGTTAGCAATGTCAGTGACCATTTTTGTATCTACCGAGCCAGTCAACTCGGCAGTTGCAGCGCCTGCCTTAGTTCGCATTGATTTAACAAAACGAGCAAATTGAGCACTCATTTCTGGCAACCGCTCTGGGCCAAAAACTACTAAGCCAATTATTGCAATGACTAAAAATTCGGTCCATCCAATATTCATGTCGCGAGATTGCTCCTAGATCTGGGTTTTAGTTTTGGTCTGAACCTAAAGTCAGTTCAATTTCAGTTGTGTCCAAAAGTGTGAGTTTTACTAAATCTCCAGGACTCTTAGCTCTAATTCGAACTACTAGTTCTGTTGCGCTGCCAATCCTTACGCCATCAATTCGGATGATTACGTCTCCAGCTTTTAAAGTCGTGATAGACGCGGGGCTGTCAGGAATTATTGATTCAATTTTTGCGCCTGAGCCAGAGTAAGCAGAATCGAGTTGAACGCCAATTATTGGGTAACTTGATTTGCCGGTTGCAATCAAATCAGTAGCAACGCGCTTAGCTTGATTTATTGGAATAGAAAAACCAAGTCCGATGCTGCCACTTTGACCACTAACACTGCTCCCTGTTGTAGCAATCGCAGAGTTAATTCCGATAACTTCGCCTCGCGAATTAACCAGTGGTCCACCTGAGTTGCCTGGGTTAATTGCTGCATCTGTTTGAATTGCACTAATGAATGAAATATCGCCGGCATCACCTGCAGTTACTGGACGATTGAGCGCCGAGACAATGCCGCTTGTAACTGTGCCAGTTAAACCAAGCGGTGAACCAATTGCGATTGTGGCATCGCCAACCACGACGCTATCGGAATCACCCAACGCAGCAACTGGTAAATTCCCACGCTCAACTCGAAGAACTGCTAAATCATAAGAAGCATCAGTGCCAACAATTTCAGCCCTCACTTGTGACTGATCTTGGAATGTGACCGTGATGTCTGGATCTTTGCCAGCACCTGTCACCACGTGGTTGTTAGTCAAGATAAATGATTCGAGATCAGTGCTGCGAATTACAAAACCAGAGCCTGTGCCTGCTCTTTGACCCGAGGAAACATCAATTGAAACAACAACGGGTAACACGGCTTGCGCGATCCCTGCGATGGAATCATCTGCCCGCGGTGACGTGTCACCATTTGATGCAGGTAAGGAAATTGAAGGTGCTGGCGTGTTCCCAACAAACGTCGCAGAAGTGAATCCAAGTGCGCCGGCAAATAAGCCACTTAGTATGCCGGCAATGATTGCTTTCTTAACTGCCGGGGATGCGCTGGCGCCAGAAATTGCGCCAGCTGAAATTGCGGGAGCGAATACATAAGTAGGTATTGGAATCGAAACTGCCACTGGAACTGCGGTCTCTGGAGCTGCGGTCTCTGGAGCTGCGGTCTCTGGAACTGCGGTCTCTGGAACTGTGGTCTCTGGAACTGTGGTCTCTGGAACTGTGGTCTCTGGAACTGTGGTCTCTGGAACTGTGGTCTCTGGAAAGACAGGCTCAGGCTCTGCAATTTGGGTAAAGCCGGACTCAGGAAGTGTGGGTTCTGGGGTGAGAGGCTGGGCAGCCGCGAAGAGATTTTGTGGCTCATCTGGCGTCTGGGTCATGACCTACGTTTCCTGCCTAATTTCTGGAAATTTTTACTACTCTCATTCTTACTTATCAATCTGGGTTCTGCTAACTTGGCGACCAATCTTCACCAAAGGCTTACTCGACCCGTACGCTTACGTCATGGCACCAACAGATCCACGCATTTTGGCAATCCACCGAGCCTCGAGCGATTACGCCGAAAACTGGGCTGGTGAGGATGGAGTTCGCGCCCATGCGCGGGCAAAAGCAGCGGAAATTGGCTGCGTAGCCATGGGACCTGGTGCTGGGGCCATCGTGCGAACTTTAGCTGCGGCAATCGATGCGAAGAATGTCGTTGAAATTGGAACTGGTGCTGGTGTCTCAGCCCTGTGGTTACTCGATGGCATGCATCCAGATGGCGTACTAACAAGCGTTGATATTGAAGCCGAACATCAGTTGATCGCCAAGGATGCGATTACCCAGGCGGGCATAGCTCCAAATCGGGTGCGGCTAATTAATGGTCGCGCTGATGAAGTTTTGGACCGCTTAACTGAATCGGCTTACGACATAGTTTTAATTGCTGGGAAGCCTGCAGAGCTCAGTGGAAATATTTCCCGAGCCTTAACTTTGCTGCGAACTGGAGGGGTGCTGATCATTGATCGCGCACTTTGGAATGACAAACTTGCTGATCCTGCCCAACGCGATCCAGATACTGTGGCAATGCGCGGTGCGGTTGAGGCGTTAGCTGATGGGGATGAATTTGTTGGTTCGTTGTTGCCTGTTGGTGGCGGACTACTAGTTGCTGTAAAAGCTTAACTCGCTAAGTAGATTTAATGCTTCGCCTATTTTTTTGGCATTGCCGCGACAGTATCTTTCAATACCGCGCCTAAATCTTTAACTTCTTGAGCGTTTAGTTCAACAACTAAACGGCCACCACCTTCAAGTGGTACTCGAAGCACGTATCCGCGACCTTCTTTTGGGCATTCCATTGGGCCGTCGCCAGTGCGTGGCTTCATAGCTGCCATTTGGGTCACCTTCCAGATAAACATTGGGGAATTAATAACTAATACTTCTATTATCCCTGATAACCGGGCACTTACGAAATCCACCAAAGTGGGCTAAGTCCGTGTAGTTAACAGGAAATAACTACAGATAATAGTGGCGTGTCGCAGATTTGAGTTAAAGTGCGCCTTGCTCAACTAACCGAGCAAATTTCTCCAATGACTTGCGAACTCCAAAGACAAATCCTGGTCGTAAAAGCGCAAACCCGACTTTACCTAAAATTCCAAGTGGAAGATCGAGGTCTTCACTCCACACAAAATTACTTGATGTTGGCGACACTGGAATTACTTCAAATGTTCCCGTCCCGCGTACGACTCGACCGGTGTGCAGGACATCGCATCTAGTTGGTGCATCCCAAATTGTGATTTCCATGGTGTCTAGGAATCCAATGCGCCAAATTCCAGTGAACGCTTCAATCTTGCCGCCGACTCCCGTGCCATCACCATCAACTGGCCATACTTTTGTGCCGAGCATCCACTTATTTTGGGCTTCCCAGTTTGTGATGGCGTCCCAGACTTTTTGCGCAGGGGCATTAACCGCAACTGTTAATTCGATATGTTCCATTACCCTCGTAACCATCCAAATACTGTTTCTTCACATTTGCGTAATTGGGATAATGGCACAAATTCATTTCGGGAATGAGCCAAGCCTGGATCCCCAGGTCCCAAATTCACAGCTGGTACACCCATCGCAGAAAATCTAGCTACATCTGTCCAGCCAAACTTCGGAGCTACCTGGCCGTTGACGCGAGCAACTAAATCAGCCAATGCGGCTCGCTCTAGACCTGGCATCGCACCTGGCGCGTTATCTGTGAACTCAACTAAGTAACCATCAAAAACTTCTCGTACGTGTTGCTCTGCTTGCTCAGCGCTGGTACTTGGCGCGTAACGGTAATTTACTTCCACGACAGCTGAGTCAGGGATTATATTTCCAGCGATCCCACCTGAAACTGAAACGGCATTTAAGCCCTCGCGATACTCCAAGCCATCGACAATTACCCGGGCTGGAACGTACTCATTGAGCCTTGCCAAAATTCCACCAAGATTATGGATCGCATTTTCCCCAAGCCAAGATCGTGCGCTGTGGGCGCGTGTGCCAACAGTTGAGATTCGGGCGCGCAGAGTTCCTTGGCAACCAGCTTCAATGTTCGCATTAGATGGTTCAAGTAGAACCGCGATGTCTGCAGCTAACCACTCTGGGTGCTGCGCTGCGATAAGTGTTAAACCGTTTTTTGCACTTTCAACTTCTTCGCATTCGTAAAAAATGTAAGTTACATCAAATTGTGGATCTTGGATACTGGCTGCCACTCGCAGAGCAACGGCTACCCCACCCTTCATGTCACATGAACCCAGTCCAAATAAAACGTCTTCAGTCATGATCGAACCATCACTTGGCAGTGGTTCGCCGGCACCAACCAACTTAGCTTTGGAATTATTGGCCACTGGGACAGTGTCGATGTGTCCGGCAACAATGACGCGCGAGGGTTTATTTAGATTTGTTCGGGCAATTACGCAGTTCTGGAACCGGTGAACTTCAAGCCAGGAACACTCACTTAATGCAGTAAAAATACTGGAGGCAATTAAATTTTCATCCCCTGAAACACTGGCGATATTCACCAAATCAGTGGTGATCGCAACGATGTCGGCGTGCGGGTTTAGGGCTGTAATGTCCACACGTCTACGCTAGTCCTGTAATGCTTTTTTCACTACTTAAGACCTTCGAGTAGAAGTAAATATGCGAGGAATGACATGAGCCAGAATCGAGTTGCAACGGCAACGGGATTAGCCACCTACTTCGGTGACACCATGCTGGATGTTTGGTACCCACAGCCAGTGCTTGGCGAAAAAGCTGCTCACGTTACCGGCTTAGAGCGGGGTATCGATACCGACACCATGCGCGCAGTGCGGGTTGAAGTTATAACTACGACCTCGTTACTAGATGCAGCCCCAATTGACGCAGCAGATGCTTACTTGCGATTGCACTTACTCTCCCATCGATTAGTTGCTCCTCGCACCGTAAATCTTGATGGTCTATTTGGCTTACTTACAAATGTCGCCTGGACTTCACTTGGTCCAGTAGCTGTAGATAAAGTTACCGACGTTTCTATCAGCGCTCGCGCAAAAGGAATTCACTTACAGGTTTACAGTCTGGATAAATTTCCCCGCATGTTGGACTACGTAGTTCCAACTGGCGTTCGCATCGCTGATGCAGATCGAGTTCGCCTTGGCGCACATCTTGCAGTTGGTACAACCGTTATGCATGAAGGATTTGTGAACTTCAATGCTGGGACTCTCGGTGCGAGCATGGTTGAAGGCCGAATTTCTGCAGGTGTGATCGTTGGGAATGGTTCTGACATTGGCGGCGGCGCAAGCATTATGGGAACACTTTCTGGCGGTGGTAAAGAAGTCATAACCATTGGGGAAAATTGTTTAGTTGGCGCCAATGCGGGTGTGGGAATTTCTCTTGGTGATGCTTGCATTGTGGAAGCGGGCTGTTACATAACCGGCGGCTCAAAAATAACTTTGCCTGATGGCGAAATTATCAAAGCTAAAGAATTATCTGGCGCAAATAGTCTGCTTTTTAGACGTAACTCGGTATCGGGCGCACTTGAAGCGGTATCTCGAGAGAATTCGTGGAGCGGACTAAATGACGCGCTACACAAAAACTAGATTGGCAATTTCGCCTCAAAAGTAAAGTGCAGCGCGTCAAATGAATTTATGCGAATGTTTGGCAGAACCTCAGCTTTCGAAATCTCCACCTCTGCCGGCAAGATCTTTACTATTCTTCGCTGGTTTTTCAAATTGGTAAATAAGAATTCCAACCAAAGCAATAAAGCCTCCGACGAGGATAGTCGTCAACACCATAATTAACCCAGAACAGCAGTTACCACAAGAGCAAAAATTACAATGCTTAGGGCAACAATTACGACTGTAGTTAAGGAAAGGAATTTCGCAGATTCGCCAACTTTTGTGCCTAACGCACTTAGTCCTGAGATTTTGTTTATCTCACTAACTAGTGCGGATGCCTCGCGAATTGCAGCATATTGCGAAATTACCGCCAGAATTCCCGTGGCAGCAGCCACTGCAATTGCCAAGTACTTCACAGCGTCAGTTGCACCGGCAAAGTTGCCAAATCCAGCAATAACTAGAATCGCTATCAGCACTAATGACGGTGCCATTTGCGCTGAAATGATCTGAGATCTTTTCTCATTCCAAAGATTCAATAATTCTTTTTCATTCATTCTTATAACCACGTTTCAGTAACCTAATTAGGCCCTAGCGGCCTGACTTTAGTCTAGAGGAAGACAATCTCTATGGCTTTATGCCATCACTGAAACGAATAACTAAGTTTTAATTAATAGTTGATTAAGGACAATTAAGGCGACTGCGAAGGAGTCTAGCTAGCCGCTATCACGCCAAGGCACATCTCATCTGATGAGCCTTCACCCCAGGTAACATATCTGGGTTCTAGGTCCTTGAGTGCTGGCAACTTTTGTCGCAAGGTCGGATCAAAGGTGCATTCAACTCTTATTACGTCACCTTTTTTCACAGCAATGGGTTCTGGTAGCACAGTTGCAGATTGATCATCAAAGTTATAGTTGCTTCGATCAAGTAGAAGTTTTTCTTTGGTTGTTCCGGGATTTAAAATAAGTTTTAGACTTCGGCCAAGCAAATGCATATGGGGTGATGCAGCAATCACATTGTAATCTTGCGTTGCAATCGAATCACAAGAGGAAGTTAGTGAAGGCTTTGGATCAAACGGGTCTCCTCCGCAAAGGGCATTAATGCCTGCAGCTTCAAATGCGCTGGCAGTACTGGTACGGGCGGCTAGATCGATCAAAGAATTCTTTCGATCACATAATGGTCCAGTAACATCATCTGGACAAGGCAACTCAACGGGAGCTGCAAATAGATTTACTTTCAGCTGTTTCACCGTTGCTCCACTTGCTGGAACTGCTTCTAGTAAAATTTGCGATTGATCGGTGACGAGAATGCCACCAGTTGCAGCAAGCAAGTTGTAATGAACTTGAAGCACTAACTGCTCACCTTTCTTAAACGGAATTCCGTATCCGGCTGGTGAAACATCGACGCCACGGCCTGGTGCCCAAGAACTTATCCACGGCGAAGTTAAGAATGAGGAAAACATGGAACCCAGACCTGAACCGCCAAAACATGGCCAGCCATTTCCACCATCGTTCGCAGCAATCGCCTGCGGGAGGTCAGGACTCGTTACCCGAAACATAATCGCGTGGTGAACATATTCTTTATTTTGTGGAATAAATTCCACTGACTCAATTATCGAATCTTCAGTTACACCGGGATCTAATAAAAAACATCGGTAATCATCTGTGCCATTGTTTGGAGCGCTCGGTAAGTGCGCCTTAGGCATGGTTGCAGTGTAAATTTTTGCCGAAGGAGCACCCACACTTTGTGGTGCTACTTGCGGCTCATCACTACCTTGAGCCTGGATTATCACTCCTGCGACCAGCAACAGCGCAACTAAAACTGATAAAGCTTTTTTTCGCATGACTAAAGTTTATCCTTGCTCCCGGTGAGCAGCACTTTAAGTAATCCGTTAACGTTTAGTAATGAGCCGGCAAAGTCAAATAATTGCATTAGGCACTGCCCTGCTTATTGGATTTTCTATAGTTGCCGTTTCGCAAAGCTCCAGCGAGACAATTTCTGGTGTTGAAAAAGTCGCTCAGATCCAGACTGAGCCTGGAGTTTTTATTGACACAACGCTTTACATACCCGCCGTAACTCCCGCTCCTGCGCTGTTGATAGCTCATGGTTTCGGTGGCAGTAAAGACACTTTGGAAGCTAACGCTAAATACTTCCAGGAGAACGGATACGTAGTTCTCACCTGGTCAGCCCGCGGGTTCGGTGAGTCATCAGGTTTGATTTCAATGAATTCCCAAAGTGGTGAAATTGCCGACATTACAAAACTTATTGACTACTTGGAATCTCAACCAGAAGTAGAAAAAGATTCACAAGGTGATCCACTTCTTGGTATTAGTGGTGCTTCTTACGGTGGCGCGGCTTCATTACTTGCTTCGCAAGCAGATTCCCGAATAGATGCAGCTGCTGCAGACATAACGTGGCATAACTTAGGAGATGCACTCTTTCCCCAAACTTTATCTAATAGCGAAGTAGCTGGGCCTTTCAAGAAAGTTTGGACTGGAACTTTCTTTGCACTAGCAACATTGCAACGGGCTTACCTTGGCGAATGTGGTTCATTAGCCGATGAATGGTGTACTGCCTACAAGAATGCAGTACTTAATGGTGAGCCAACTGCAGAGGATAGGGCTCTTCTTGATTCTGTTTCTCCTGAAAAAAGTATTAGTTCAATAAAAATTCCAACACTGCTAATGCAGGGCCAAGCTGATTCACTCTTTCCTCTATCCGAGAGTCTTAAGAATCTCGCACTACTAGAACAGTCAGTACCGGCTGAAAATCTTGCTCTCATCTGGCACGCAAGTGGCCATGATGGTGGCCCTGATGAATCCAAGTACCTTCTGGAACAAAATCTAAATTGGTTTAATAAGCACCTTCGCATGCAGGAAATGGTGTTTCCAAAATTTCAATTCACACGACTTAATGGTTCAATTTCTCTTCAAGACACAAGCGTTATTCCAAAAGTTTTTCAATCATCACAATTACCTAACCGCTCAACTTATGAAGGTTTTGATTTATCTACGCAAATTACGCCATTCGCTTACCCAGTCGGTGGAATTCCAAGTGCAATCTCAGCACTGCCCGGAATCGGCTCTGCCGGCGCCTTAGCTTCTAGCCTGCTATCTGGCGTGTCTGGTTTTAGCCCTGCATTTATTCCCGGCCAAAGCGCATTCATTGAAAGTGAAGAGCTCGATAGGCCACTTTCCATTGTTGGTTCATCCAAAATAAAAGTTCTCGTTACAAGTACTACAGGTGAAGCAACACTTTTCTTTTCATTGGTAACCCGTTCACCAAGTGGGGCAACAAGTCAACCAAATGGAATTGTTGCACCAATAAAACTAATTGATATTCCTGAAAATGGAGTTGAAATTGAATTAGAACTTCCGGCTGTAATTTTGGATGTCGCTGCAGGTGAAAAACTTGCACTGGGCATTTCAAGCACAGATCAAGGTTTTGAAATGCCTAAAACATCGGCTTTCTACACCGTGACCGCGTTATCACCACTTTCGGTGCCAACTTTAGAAGTTGTAGCAAGTGCAGCTTCAGGTAACCGTCTCATATGGCCACTGTTGGCATTTGGAGTGCTCTTACTGTCAATAATTTTGGTTTATATAAATCGGCCAAAGACATCAAAAGATGTAAGACAAGAAAATGTTCTCGTCAGCATTGAGAATTTGTCTAAAATTTATAAAGATGGTTATCAAGCCGTTTCCAATCTTTCTTTCACAGTTAGTCGCGGTCAAGTTCTCGGACTGCTGGGGCCAAATGGCGCTGGTAAAACTACCACTCTGCGGATACTGATGGGACTTATTTTTCCCACTCAAGGCGCCATTTATCTTGGTGGGAAAGCCGTATATCCAGGATCACCGTCACTTTCTAATCTGGGCAGTTTTGTAGAAGGTCCTGGATTTTTGCCGCACCTATCGGGTCGAGAAAATCTTGAACTCTACTGGAAGGCAATCGGCCGCACTGGAGAAAATTTCCAAGATGAAGTTATTGCAATCGCAAATCTGGGAACAGCCTTGGACAAAAAAGTGCGGTCATATAGTCAGGGCATGCGCCAGCGGCTGGCAATAGCTCAGGCGATGCTCGGTATGCCAGATTTGCTCGTACTTGATGAGCCAACAAATGGATTAGACCCGCAGCAAATTGTTGAGATGCGACAAGTTCTGAGGGATTACGCAGCTACTGGGCGCACCGTTATTGTCTCGTCTCACTTACTTGCTGAAGTGCAACAAACTTGTACGGATGTGGTTCTAATGCACCGCGGAAAACTAATTGCGTTTGGACCAATGCAAGAAATTCTCAACAGTAACAATTCGTTGCAATCCCTCGAAGATATCTTCCTAGAACTTATTGGTGATGATCTAGTTATTGGAAAGGTGCAGTCATGACTTATCAGGCCAGCAGAACATTGCCGTACCGAGTTGAGTTGTATCGCCAACTGAAACGTAAGCGCACCGCTTTTGCATACGCCTTTGTCGTCTCGTTACCAATTCTGGTTGCGATTGCCGTAAAGTTTGGTCCATCAGGAAGTGGTAACGGACCGGCGCGAGTTGGAGCCGGAACTACAGATTTGATTGGTCTGGCCACAGTTGGGGCTGCAAACTTCACAGTCACCATGCTCTATTTCTCAACACCATTCTTACTTGTAACTGTAGTTGCGCTATTTAACGGTGACACGGTTGCAAGCGAGGCATCTTGGTCGACGCTGCGTTATTTACTCGCCTCGCCAGTTCCACGCACCAGACTCCTTCTGCAAAAAATCAAAGTGAGTTTGACGCTATCCCTGGTCGCAGTTTTGTTGGTGCCTATTTCAGCTTGGTTAGTTGGTTGGATTGCATTTGGACAAGCCCCCTTACAAACTCCATTGGGAGCAAATTTTGACAATGGCACCGCCCTTATTCGGATCGCAATAATCTCTGGGTACTTAGCAATTTCCTACCTATTTATTGCTGGGTTGGCTTTTTACTTAAGCGTTCGAACTGACGCTCCACTTGGCGCAGTCGGAGTTGCCGTTGGAATTTCAGTGCTACTTAGTATCCTCGACACAATATCTGCTTTGGGAGCCATTCGAAATTGGCTTCCAGTTCATTATTCATTTACTTGGTTTGATGCACTTTCCAGCACCATTGATTGGTCAGGCATGATCCGAGGTGCCTCCTACTGCATAATCAGTGGCATTATTTTATTTGCACTTGCGATCAATAGGTTCGCCAAGAAGGACATCACTTCGTGACATCCAGTGTTCTAGGACTACTGCGCGCAACTCACTTTCTGCCAACGGTAACTGTTACGACTCTGACTTTTCTTCTAGCCTGGCGCACAAGCGATCTGCAAACTGCAAATGGTATCGCAGCAACTGTTCTAACTGGCCAGCTCATTGTTGGGTGGAGTAATGACCTAGTGGATTACTCTGATGACTTATTGCATGAGAGGCAAAATAAACCGCTCGTATCTGGGTCAATCTCGCTAAGTTCCCTTAAATGGTCTTGTGCATTAGCAGGTGTTGCTTTACTTACTTTGACGATTGTTGGGCCACTTACGGGTCGATTCGGATTAGCTCATCTGCTTGCAGTTGTTAGTGCTATCGCCTACAACTTTAAATTGAAGGCCACTCCCTTTTCATTTTTGCCCTACGCATTCTCATTTGGGTTGCTACCAGTAATTATTCTTGGCGCAACGGCGCAACCCAGCAAACTCTGGATGGTTGTAGTCGGCGCAACATTTGGAATAGGAGTGCACCTAGCAAATGTTTTCAAGGATTTAGAAAATGATCGTTCCAGTGGAATTTATGGCCTGCCACAAATCCTAGGAGTTGAAAAATCCAGGATTGGTTGCACGATTTCCTTTGGTTCAGGTGGTCTAGTGATGGCGCTAAATACTGGCGAGAAATCTGCTTGGCTAATTGTTGTCGCTGCAATTTTATTTTTGCTGCCACTGCCCAGCAAGTTTATTTTTCCGTTTGCAATGCTACTTGGGCTTGCAGTTATGGGCGTCTTTATTCTGGCAATCAGTTAAGTGCGTAGGAGTTTCTAGGTATTAATTAGCGCTTACCAATTTGGGTGTAATCGCGAGCATCTTCCCCAATGTAAACCTGGCGAGGCCGGCCAATCTTAGTTTCCGGATCCGTGATCATTTCTTGCCATTGGGCAATCCAGCCAGGGACTCGACCGATTGCAAATAACACCGTGAACATTCGTGTTGGGAAACCAATCGCGCGATAAATCAAGCCAGTGTAGAAATCAACATTTGGGTATAGCTTGCGCTCAATAAAGAACTCATCGCTTAATGCCGATTCTTCAAGTTCTCTAGCAATATCAAACAGTGGATCTTGGACACCAAGCATGGTCAAAATTTCATGTGCATGCTCCCGCACAATGGCTGCGCGTGGATCGTAACTCTTGTATACCCGGTGGCCAAAGCCCATGAGCTTCACGCCATCTTCGCGGTTTTTAACGCGAGTAATGAACTGCTGAACCGTGTCACCTGAACTCTGAATTCCTTCAAGCATTTCCAGTACTGCTTGGTTTGCGCCACCATGTAGCGGACCAAAAAGTGCGTTGATTCCCGCTGAGACCGATGCAAATAAATTAGCGTGCGAAGACCCAACCATTCGCACAGTTGACGTGGAACAGTTCTGTTCGTGGTCTGCGTGCAAAATAAACAGCATGTCCAGTGCCTTAACGATTGCTGGATTAGCTTCATAAGGCTCAGCTGGGACACCAAAAGTCATGTTCAAAAAATTCGAAACATAGTCGAGAGAATTATCTGGGTAACGCGAAGGCTGTCCGATGGTTTTCTTGTACGCATAAGCAGCAAGTGTTGGAATTTTTGCTAATAATCGTATTGTAGAAATTTCAACTTGGCGTTCATCAAATGGATCAAGTGAGTCTTGATAGAAAGTGGAGAGTGCACTCACTGCGCTACTTAGAACTGGCATCGGATGAGCATCGCGCGGGAAGCCATCAAAGAATCGGCGCAAGTCTTCATGGACCATGGTGTGCATGGTTACGTCTTCGGTAAATTTACTTAACTCAGCTGGATTTGGTAGGTGTCCGTAAATCAATAGATATGAAGTTTCGATAAAAGTACTTTTTGCTGCAAGTTGTTCAATAGGGTAACCGCGATAGCGCAAAATGCCTCTGTCGCCATCAATGTAGGTAATTGCAGATTCGCATGAGGCGGTGTTCATGAAGCCTGGGTCAAGCGTGATGTGACCAGTTTCCTTAAGCAGCGCTGACACGTCATACCCCGAGGCACCAACAGTTGCTGGAACTTCGCCGAGTAATAGTTCGCCGTTAGGGTGGACAAGTTTTGCTTGAGACATAAGACAAACTTACTATTTGCCTACCTACCTTTGCTAATCCAAGCAGTGAGACTAGGTAGTTAGCCGGCCGGCTGCGCTGGCTATCCGCTCATCTGTAGCCGTTAGTGCGAGCCGGACATGCCTGGCTCCTGCTGGCCCATAAAAGTCTCCGGGAGCCGCCAGAATTCCGCGATCTGCAAGCCAATTGATGGTTTCAGCACAGGTCGTTCCATTAGTTGCCCATAGATATAACCCAGCTTGCGAGTGCTCGACAGTGAACCCAGCGCTTACTAAAGCGCTGTGAAGTATGTCACGGCGGTTGGCATAAAGTGCCCTTTGGATTTGCACATGTGAATCATCGCCGAGGGCTGCAATTGTTGCCATCTGAATGGGAGTTGGAACTAGCATTCCAGAATGTTTACGCAAGGAAACTATGTCAGCGATCAATTTTGCGTCGCCAAGTACTGACCCAGAGCGATAGCCCGCAAGATTTGAGCGCTTAGAAAGTGAGTGCACTGCCAAAATCCCAGAAAAGTCAGTGCCACATACTTGAGGATCAAGTATCGAAATTGGTTGTTCATCCCAACCCAATTCGATGTAACACTCATCGCTCACAACCGGGGCTTTAAGTTCGCGGCCGCGCGCAATTATTGCCTGAAGCTGCGAAACGCTCAACACTTCACCAGTTGGGTTGCTGGGAGAATTTACCCAAATTAAATCTGAGTTCGCTGGAATCGAATCAGCATCCTTATAAGTTACAAACTTTGCGTGAGCCATCAGTGCGCCTACTGCATAGGTGGGATAAGCCAACTCTGGAATTGCGACAACACTTTGTTCATTTAAACCAAAAATAATTGGTAGCCAAGCAACAATTTCCTTTGACCCAATTGAAGGCGCTACTTGATCAAGAGTTAATTCAGCACTCAAAATACGAAGTGCCCAGTTGGTCCACGCTTGGCGAAGTTCAGGTAAACCTGCTCCAGTTGGGTAACCTGGCGCATTTGCCGCAGCAGTTAGCGCAGCGGTTATTACTTTTGGCGTGTCATCTACTGGCGTACCAATTGATAAATCAACTATGCCATCAGGATGCTTTCTTGCGTGTTCACCAGCGGCTGCGATTCGATCCCAAGGAAAATCCGGCAACCCATTTGCTAGTGGCGCAATCAGTTAACTCACCTGCGGTGGCAGGGACTTTACAGATTCTGGATCGTTGCTGGTTTTACCAGTTTTCGATGCGCCACCAGGTGAACCAAGTGTTTCAAAAAATACAACATTAACGCCTTTGAATTCGTCCCATTTCTCAGGAACGTCATCTTCGTAGTAGATCGCTTCAGTTGGGCACACTGGTTCGCAAGCACCGCAGTCAACGCATTCGTCAGCCTGGATGTACATCATGCGATCGCCTTCGTAGATGCAATCTACTGGGCACTCTTCGATACAAGCCTTATCTTTAACGTCAACACAAGGCAGCGCGATCACATAAGTCATTTAGTCCTCCATAAATTCATTTTGATGGACGTAACGCCACCAGTAACCCAAATCTACCCGTTGTCACAGTTTTTTGTCGCATCAGGCATTGGTAGCTCACGCTTTTGTGCAAATTCTAAGAATCTTGGCGCTCTGGCTAAGCGTGCGGTATTTGCCTGGTTGAAGCGTCTCGCACTCGCAGCGGGGGAAGCACGCAAGTTGCTGAAACTAAGATCGCGCCAGCTACAACATATGTCAATGAGTACCAAGTACCAGCGAGCACCATATCGCCGTCTGGCGATTCAACTGCAAACTGCAGTGTTGTTATGACCCAAATGACTAGAAAAACTAATCCTGCTAAGCGAGTTCCAAAAAATCGATTAAGCCAAAGTACTCCCACAACGCAAAGCAACAACGCTAACGCCAGCCCATAAGGAATTTTTGTCTCCGCTATTACCACTCGGCTTGCGTGTGCAAATCCCGCGACGACGCAAATAGCCAAACTAACTACCGCGCTGCCTGTAACGACGTACAACTTAGACATTTGAGCTCCCTGCAAGATCTGTGATGCCACTAAATAAGTCAGTTTCGCGACCAAGTTCATCAAAGGGAGCCGTGGGTGTTCCTGAAACAAGTCGGTAATACTCAGTGCCGAGAACTTGTGACCCTAAATTATTTGAAAGTGCAAAGAAACCATCTTCCATACTTATCTGTGTGGCATGCGCACCAAGTGCGCGCATTTTTTGGTCGGCAAATTCGCTTCCAACAATTGCTGTCGTAACTAGTTCATCTGGACAGGCAAACGGGATCTCGGCTGGATCTTGACTTGCGAATTCAGTTTGATCTCCTGCTGCTCGTAGCATTTCAATTCCAGCTCGCATCACACTGACTGGAAATGCGGTCCAATAAACTTTTTGAATTAACCAAGGTTCCCCAAGTTCCGGTGCAAAACTTTGTGCGGCAGCTAATTCACGGGCGTAGTGCGCAACGCGATGGGCTTGAATATGATCTGGATGGCCGTACCCGCCAAAGTCATCATAAGTAATGAGTACATGTGGTTTAACTTCTCGAATAATCTCAACTAAATGTTTAGCCGCTTCCAGCAAATCTGCGCGCCAAAAATTATCGAGTCGTTCATTAGGCGGCGTGCCAATCATGCCGCTGTCCCGAAATCTGCCGGCTCCTCCGAGAAGTCGCCAATCAGAAACCGAAAGCTCAGCCATGGCATTACCTAATTCAATGAATCGATGGGGGCCAAGGGAATCTGTTTTATCTGATGCCAATTGCGCCAGATCGGAAACCAAAATTTCGCCTTCTTCGCCGAGAGTGCAGGTTACTAAAGTGACCTGAGCGCCCTGCGCAACGTATTTGGCCATGGTTGCGCCACTGCCAATAGTTTCATCATCTGGGTGCGCGTGAACCAAAAGCAGGCGCGGCGTCGTTTCATCACTTTTAACCATGACTTAACTGTAACGAGGCAATTTCAATGCACGAGCCCATCCATTATGTATTCGCCATGGCTGGAAACCCATGCTGTGACATGGCAGGATCAAGGGGTGAGCGAAACCTTTCCAAGACAAAGCGCTGCGACTCGAAACTTTCAGTTAGGTGCACCCAGAAGTTTTCTGATTTGCGGGTCTGGAAAATATGTTTTATTTCTGCGCAGTGAATCTGGTCGAGATGCAGTCAACTCTCTTTGGGCTTACGACGTTGCTGCCCGAATCGAAACCAAAATTGCAGATCCTCGAATTCTCCTAGCCGTTGATGGCGAAATTCCAGACGCCGAGCGAGCCCGCCGGGAGCGGATGCGAGAAACGACTTCTGGCATAACTAGTTACTCCAGCGACACATCGGGCGAAAAAGTTATTTTTGCTCTTTCTGGCAAATTGTTTGCGGGGCAAGTTGATACTGCGGACTTTGTCGAGCTCGAAGTTTCAGAGCCTGTGATCGACCCAAAGATCGCTCCTGATGGCAACCGAATTGCCTGGTCTAATGGCAAAGATCTACTTGTCTGTGACTTTGATGGCAGTAACGTTACGAACCTTACGAATGAGTCCGCAGACAATATTTCGTGGGGGTTATCGGACTTCATTGCTGCTGAAGAGTTTGATCGCATGAGTGGTTATTGGTGGTCGCCTAACAGCGATGAACTAATTGTCGAGCAAACTAATGAAGAGCAAGTTCAAACGTGGTGGATTTCTGATCCTGCAACACCACAAAAGCAACCTAATGAAATACGTTACCCAGCAGCGGGTACAAAGAATGCAGTACTTGGGTTAGCCAGAATTTCAATTTCCGGAAAAAAAGAAGCAATCAACTGGGATAACGATTCCTTTGAGTACTTGATAAGTGTTTCTTGGCAAAAAGATTGTGACGCATTGATAACAGTTGCTGATCGAGCGCAACAAAATTTTGTAACGTATTCGCTGACTGCCTCAGGAATAAAAATTGTGCACGAAGTCACTGATCATGAATTTGTGGACGTAATTCCTGGGCAGCCCCGTTGGCATGATGGCGAAATTATTTCGATCATTGATAACCGTCAAACTGATACTCGAGAACTTCAATTAGCTGGGAAAGCAATCACTCCCCCAGGGCTCCAAGTTATGTCCTTAATCGATGTGACCAAAGATTACCTAGATGTCGTAGCAACAACTGATGCAGTCAGTCGCGGCGTAATTCGAGTTTCATTTGATGGCTCACTAACTGAACTAGCTCAAGGTGGAGTCGCTGGAGCAACAGCGACCGCAGGCGAGCTTCAGATTTTGATTGAGTCGCGGCTGGATACTCATAGTCGCTCTTATCAGTTACGCCGAGGCGCAAAGACCGAGCATTACTTCGATTCATTAGCTGAATCACCAAGTTTCCAACCACAAGTACATCAACTCAAGACTGGGCCAAACTTAGTAAACACGGCAGTTATATTTCCCCGCGAGCATGTACTCGGAAGCAAAAAACTGCCAGTGATGATGCGGCCATATGGCGGACCACATCACCCACAAGTTCAAAATGGCGCTTTAACTTACGCCATTGATCAATGGTTTGCTGATCAAGGTTTTGTAGTCATTGTTGCGGACAATCGCGGAACGCCAGGTCGTGGCCCTGCTTGGGATCACGCAATTTATCAAGATTTTGTTAAGCCAGTACTTGAAGATCAAGTCAATGCAATCGCAGATGTTGTAGCGCACTTTCCAAGTGATGTTGATGCCAAGAGAGTCGGTATCACTGGCTGGTCTTTTGGTGGCTACTTGTCCGCATTAGCAGTGCTGGAGCGACCAGATGTTTTCCACGCAGCTGTTGCTGGAGCGCCTGTAACTGAATGGCTTTGGTATGACACTGCCTACACCGAGCGCTATCTAGGGCACCCAGAAAAGTTTCCTGAGGTTTACGCAGAGAACTCGTTGATTAAAAAAGCAAGCGAACTTGAACGACCACTTATGCTGATTCACGGATTAGCAGATGACAATGTGGTTGCAGCACATTCACTGTCATTAAGCGGCGCATTACTGACACACAAAAAAGCGCACACTGTTTTGCCATTATCGGGTGTTACGCACATGACTCCGCAAGAAATAATCTCCGAGAACTTAATGTTGCTTACTGTTAAATACTTCAAATCACACTTAGGCGACTAACTCAACAAGAGCTCTACTTGGTCGTGAAATCTACTCCGGTCGCCGAAGTTGTGCCGGTAGTTTCCATAGGAAAGTGGCATGCAACTTTATGTCCAGTGCTTAACTCGCGCAATTGTGGAATCTCACTTTCGCATCGAGCTTGGGCCTTAAAGCACCGTGTTCTAAATACGCAGCCACTTGGTGGATTACTTGGACTAGGTAAGTCGCCAGTTAGCAAAATGCGTTCTCTAGAGCGCTCTAAATCTGGATCAGCAATTGGAACTGCGGATAGCAAAGCGTGGGTATAGGGATGCAGAGGGGCGCTGTAGAGATTTTCTTGGGACGCTGCTTCCATGATTTTGCCCAAATACATAACGGCAACTCGGTCTGAGATGTGACGAACGACTGATAAATCATGCGCAATAAATATATAAGCCAAACCAAATTCTTGCTGAATGTCATCCAGCAAGTTAAGTACTTGTGCCTGAATGGAAACATCCAATGCTGAGACGGGCTCATCACACACAATTAATTTCGGTTTTAGCGCAATTGCGCGGGCAATTCCAATGCGCTGGCGTTGACCACCTGAGAATTCATTTGGGTAACGATTGAAGTGCTCTGGATTTAACCCGACTCGATCCATCAAGCCCTGAACGGCTTTTGTGATTCCACCTTCTGGCTTAACACCTTGGACTCTAAATGGCGCACTGATGATGTCGCCGCTAGTTTGTCGTGGATTCAAGGATGAGAATGGATCCTGAAAAATCATTTGCATTTCACGGCGCAGTG
>JBDNJO010000076.1:0-2517 GCA_041687715.1 Candidatus Nanopelagicales bacterium | reverse complement strand
GGGATAATTTTCATATGGGATACCCCCATACCTGAAAGGAAAAGCACCATGAGTGTTCAAGAAACTGAGTCCGTTGTTGGATTCTCTGCATTGGAATCAAACTATGCAGTTCTAATTAATAACGCAATTGGCGAACACCCTCATTCGGATGTTCCCTACATTGTTCGTTCCTACCAAATGGAAAAAGGCAACAAGATCAATCGCAAGAGTGTAATTGATCGCATCCGTGGCGCTTTCTAACCAAAGCAGCAAACAAAAGAGGACCGGTGCCATTGGCATCGATCCTCTTTAGTTTTTTCTGGACTTGTTTTATTGCTTGAATGCAGAAATATCAAGCTGCAACTTGATGTTGTCGCTAACTAGGAAACCACCAGTTTCAAGTGCGACATTCCAAGTTAGACCGAAGTCCTTACGGCTAAGTTCACTTGTTCCTTCAAAGCCTGCGCGAGTGTTTCCAAATGGATCCACTGCGGTGCCTGTTGCTTCAACTGCAATCTCAATGCTGTTTGTAACATCTTTAATTGTTAGGTTTCCAGCAACTACAAAAGTGTCGCTAGTTGCCTTGATCCCAGTTGATTCAAAAACTAATTCATTTGTGTTTTCAGTGTCAAAGAAGTCAGCGCTTTTTAAGTGAGCATCACGGTCTGCTGAACCAGTATCAATTGAATCTAGCTTTGCAGATATTTTCACAGATGATGCTGCAGTGTCATTACCAATAACGATGGTGCCTTCAAAGTCGGCAAAGTGTCCACGCACTTTTGTGATTACTGCATGGCGAGTTTCAAAACCCAAACGTGAATGTGATGGGTCAATTACCCAAGTTCCTGCGATTGCTGAAAGGTCAGTCATTAATACTCCTTTAGTTGAAAATTGAACTACATTAGTTTAACTTTCAACAATTCAAAATGTCAAACGCCATAATTTGAAATTGCTGGAGTTTTAGGAAACAACAGAACCTATGACCGGCGGGCTACTTCTTCCACAGCCTTAGCCACTGACTTTGCGACATTTGGATCAAACACACTTGGCACGATGTAGCTGGCATTTAGTTGCTCTTGCGACACACAGCTTGCAATGGCGTGCGCTGCAGCAAGCAGAGTTTCAGTTGTGATTTTTGCTGAGGCTGCGTCCAATAGGCCGCGGAATATTCCAGGGAATGCCAGCACATTGTTGATTTGGTTTGGATAATCACTTCGACCTGTAGCCACAACTTTGGCATGACGAGCTGCTATCACTGGATCTATCTCTGGATCTGGATTAGCAAGGGCAAAAACAATTGCATCCTTTGCCATTGCAGCAACATCGGATTCCACCAAAATATTTGGCGCACTAACTCCAATGAACACATCAGCGCCAGCAAGTCCAGCACCTAGGGTTCCCTGTACTCCAGCGCCATTTGTGTTAGCTAGCATCCATTCACTAGTTAACTCACTGTTTGGCCGGCCCTGGTAAATCGCACCATCAGTGTCATAAGCCGTGATGTTTTTCATTCCAGATTCAAACAACAATTTTGCAACGGCAGTGCCGGCAGCGCCGGCGCCACTCATAACAATCTTTAAATCTGCTGGATCCTTTTTAACTATCTTTAACGCGTTCGTTAATGCAGCCAGCACCACAATCGCAGTGCCATGTTGGTCGTCATGGAAAACTGGGATATCTAGCAATTCACGCAACCGGGCCTCAATCTCAAAACAGCGTGGCGCAGAAATATCTTCCAAGTTGATGCCGCCGTAAACCGGAGCCAAGATCTGCACCGTGCGAACAATTTCATCAACGTCTTGGGTATCCAAGCAAACAGGCCAAGCATCAACATCAGCAAACTGTTTAAATAGCGCAGCCTTACCCTCCATGACTGGCAGCGCTGCAGCTGGACCAATGTTGCCCAGACCCAAAACAGCGGAGCCATCGGTAACAACAGCAACTGTGTTGCGCTTAATAGTTAAGCGTCGGGCATCACTTGGTTCCTCAAAAATCGCCATACAAATTCGCGCCACCCCAGGGGTGTATGCCCGAGATAGATCATCGCGAGTACGAAGGGGAACTTTTGGTTTAACTTCGAGCTTTCCGCCTAAGTGCAATAGAAAAGTTCGGTCACTGACTTTGCGAACTTTTGCCCCTGGAATAGCAGTAATGGCAGCGGTCACTCGATCGGCGTGATCAGGATCAGAAGTATCACAAGTAACGTCCACAACCATGCGTTCGTGACTGGACTCAACAACATCGAGCGCGGTTAACGCAGCACCCGTGTCTATGACAGCTTGTGCCAAATTGGCAGTTGAGGAGGATTCCGGTGAAACCTCAACCCGCAAGGTGATCGCATACCCAGGGCTATTACTTGCCATTTATAAACTCCTCATAAACCGGCAACATCCAGACGCAATTGCCGATCCCTATTCTTTCAGAAGCCGGGGTAGGTACAACACCAAGTGAATAGGTTCTTGCTCACTTCCATGCGTACATGTACTTGAATTTGCTCGGGAAATTACCAGCGCACTTATCGCAACACTGGCACGATAG
>JBDNJO010000075.1:0-5601 GCA_041687715.1 Candidatus Nanopelagicales bacterium | reverse complement strand
CGCTTATCGTTTTCCAAAATGTCAGTTAAGTCGGAAATTATGCTGCGTAATTCATCTTGTTCTTTCTCAAGTTCAAGACGAGAGAATTTTGTAAGTCGGCGAAGCGGCATTTCCAAAATGTAATTAGTTTGGATTTCGCTTAACTCAAAGATGCTCATCAATCGTTCACGTGCGGCCGCAGTGTCATCGCTACCGCGAATTACGGAAATCACTTCATCAATGTCCAAGATTGCAACAAGTAACCCATCAACAAGATGTAAGCGATCTGATGCGCGCGTTCGGCGGTATTCGCTACGGCGGCGAACAACTTCTAGTCGGTGATCAATAAAGACCTGGAGCAAAGGCTTTATGCCAAGTGTTACTGGCTGACCATTTACGAGTGCGACATTATTGATGTGAAACGAATCCTCGAGTGGGGTTAATTTATAAAGCTGTTCTA
Organism: Candidatus Nanopelagicales bacterium; assembly: GCA_041687715.1. Taxonomy (GTDB): domain Bacteria; phylum Actinomycetota; class Actinomycetes; order S36-B12; family UBA5976; genus UBA5976. The sequence continues at coordinate 5,162 of JBDNJO010000075.1, read as the reverse complement.
AAACTGCCTCTGGATGAAAGCCATTTTTGATTTCGATTACAAGTTCTAAACCAGATTCGTAATCCGTTAAATCGATAACATCTGAAATACCTTGCAGCTTCTTGCTTGTGACAAGTTCCTTGATGCGTTCAATAACTCGCTCTGGACCTACTTGGTAGGGAAGTTCGCGGACAACAATGCCTTGTCGACGCGGAGAAATTTGTTCGATGTCTACTTTTGCGCGAACTTTGAAACTGCCCTTACCGACTTGGTATGCCTCGCGAATTCCTTCCAAACCATAAATAATGCCACCCGTTGGCAAATCTGGACCTGGTACAAAACTCATCAACTCATCCAAAGTTGCTTTGGGGTGAGCCAAGAGATGTGAGGCAGCTGCGACAACTTCGCGAAGATTATGTGGTGGCATGTTTGTTGCCATACCTACTGCGATTCCAGATGCGCCATTTACCAGCAAGTTAGGAATAGCAGATGGCAAAACTGTGGGTTCAAGTTCGCGCCCATCGTAGTTTGGCGCGAAGTCAACTGTGTCTTCATCAATAGAATCCACCATTGCACTGGCGGGACTTGCCAATCTTGCTTCGGTGTAACGATAAGCGGCAGGACCTTCATCAAGTGAACCAAAGTTTCCATGACCATCAACAAATGGCAGACGTAGCGACCAGGACTGCGCCATACGAACAAGCGCGTCATATATTGCGCTGTCACCATGTGGGTGCAATTTACCCATAACTTCGCCAACAACGCGGGCACTTTTAACGTGACCTTTGTCAGAGCGAAGTCCCATTGCTGCCATAGTGTGCAAGATTCTTCGTTGCACTGGCTTTAATCCATCACGCGCATCAGGTAACGCGCGGGAGTAAATTACCGAATAGGCATACTCCAAAAACGAATCTTGCATTTCGGTTGAGACATCAATGTCAACAATTCGACCAGCATCATGTGCAGGTTTTGGCGCAGTAGGTTTTGCCATGATTAATTAAATTTCCTTGCTAAGTATTGGGAGCGTTAACTTACTGATCATTCGGGCGATGGCCGAACAAGATGTCATCCCATGACGGCGAATCATCTACGACAGCAACTGGCTTTGCGGCAGGGGATGGAACGGGCATCGGCACTGGCATTGTTGGATGACCAGGTCCTGCCCACGCTGGTGGTTCAAGTTCTTCTTCAGCGTTATCAACAGTGGGCAAGCCAACTAACCGAGGCTTTGGTTCTTCATTTCGCTTGCCAGTTTGCTTTGCACTTTGTTCTTGACCAGCAGCTTCATCAAAAAGCCAACGCGCTTCATCATCAAGGGCTACAACACTTCGGGCAAGGGGATCATAAATCCAACTTGCACTTCCGCCACCACTTCCACTGTTCCAAGAAACGCTAACTGTCCAGCGCGAATCATCGCGCCGGTAAGAATCCCAAACCAAAGTCAAAGTGTCGATACCGCGATTAGCTAATTGCCCAGTTGCGAGCTCGCCAAGGATTACCTCGCCGTGCGGGCGACGGATAAGAGTGGCTGCAGCTCGACTAGCCATGTATGAACGTTCGGCAAGAACTGGTCCGGCGTAACGCTCGATGCGCTCAACGGGGACGCCACCTTCAATAGCAATTTCTTGGGCAGTTTCGCCGCGTCTAATTCGAGTCTGAATGTCTTTTGGGGAAATGCCAGAAGTTGAATCTGTTCTAGTCACCGTTGTAGTGTCATTGGTGTTTATGGAGCGCTTGATGTGATCATCGACGGATACGTTAAACTCCATGCCGTCTTCATCCATGAAAATCAGCGCAAGGTTGTCCTGTGACCGGCCAACAAATATTAGTTCTTTCATGGCGCACCTTTTCTGTTGCAACTGCACTTTTATTGTCCCCGAAATGCCATTAAAATCGGGGGATTAGCGTGGTGTGTCGGACATTTTGCGCGCTGGCAAGGACAATAGCGAAGTACAGATGCGAGCAAGGAAAACTTTAAAATGACTTTTGATTTAGTAGCCAAAGATCCAAGTGTGGAACTGGCAATGTCGATTGCAAAAGAAGCCGGCAAATTACTTTTGGCACGCCCTGCACATCTTGAGATAGACACTAAATCAAGTGCAACAGATGTAGTCACGCAGATGGATCGCCAAGCTGAGGCCTTTATCGTGGCGCAGCTAAGCAAGCACCGCCCAGAAGACGCCATTTTGGGGGAAGAAGGGTCCAATTCCACGGGAACATCGGATTTTCAGTGGGTAATTGACCCCATTGATGGCACCGTAAATTACTTGCACCGGATTCCGCATTGGTGCGTTTCAATTGGCTTGAAAAATATAAAGACCGGGGAATCGATCGCAGGCGTAATTTATGCACCGGTTTATGACCAAATGTATATCTCAAGTCAAGGATTAGGGTCTTGGGTAATTGACCAAGGTGTACCTCGACTTCTGCAAGTTTCTAACTGTGCGGAGTTAAATGTCGCGGTGATTGGCACTGGATTTGGTTACTCAAGTGAGCGTCGAGCAAGCCAAGCTCGCGTTCTGTCGCAAGTACTGCCGCGGGTTGCTGACATCAGACGCCTGGGTTCTTGCGCGATTGACCTTTGCTTGGTCGCAGCTGGGGTTTTAGATGGTTACTACGAGCGCGGGGTCAATGACTGGGATCACGCCGCAGGAGAATTAATTGCCCGCGAAGCAGGCGCGATTTCAAGTGGACTTCGTGGCAACAAGGTTGGCAACGACATGATCGTGGTTGCCACCTCGCTGATCCACGCCGACCTAGTTGCAATACTTGAGGCCAATAGCGCGGATAGCGACATTATGGACATAGAAGTTTGATTAGTTTGAAGATCCAAATACAAAGTGAAGGATAGTCATGGCAATTTATGCATTCGGTGAGAAAGTCCCACAGATATCAGCAACCGCTTTTGTGCACCCGGAAGCAGTCATAATCGGCGATGTGACCGTTGGCGACCTATCTTTTATTGGACCATGCGCAGTTTTACGTGGGGATTCAAGTCGAATTGTCATTGGGGCTCGCACTTCCATCCAAGATGGCACAGTTATTCATTGCACAGCTGAGCTACCAACGATTGTTGGGGATGAATGCACTGTTGGCCACAATGCCCATTTAGAAGGATGCACGATTCAAACGGGTGCATTAGTTGGATCTGGGTCACTTGTTCTGCATGCGGCAGTAGTTGAAACGGGCGCATTAGTTGCAGCTGGCGCAGTCGTCCTTGGCGGCATGATCATTCCTGCAGGCGCATTGGCCGTGGGCGTGCCAGCAAAGATAAAGCCAGGCGTAGCTGATCCAGAAACCATCGCTTATTCAATTAAAACTTATGTTGAAAACGCACGCAGATATCCCGGCGAAATGCGGCGCATCGGTTAGCATAGGGGCGGTGTTGGAGTGCACTTTCTAATGACGTACAGTCCATCTCGACCGTAACTTCCGAAAAAGTTGTTCCGAAATCTGCAAGGAGATTTGAGTTCGAAATGGCAACAGATTACGACGCCCCGCGAAAGACTGACGAAGAGGAAAACGAGGAAAGCCTCGAAAACCTTAAGGCGCAACATGCCTCTAAGGTCAGTTCCAGTGTTGATGCTGATGAAGCCGATCGCAACGAATCCCTAGAGTTACCAGGCGCAGATCTTTCTGATGAGTCAATTACCGTCATGGTTATTCCTAAGCAAGCGGATGAATTCACTTGTTCCCGCTGCTTCTTGGTGCATCATCGCAGCACTTTAGCTAAGGAAGTTAAAGGACAACCAATTTGCAACGATTGCGCTTAATCTCGCATAAGTTCAGTAAGTGATATTGCTAAATATTGTTTTTAACTTCTGCCAATTTTTCAACAATTAATTTTGGATTTCGAGTAGAAATCTGCCAATACGGATGTGGATCACTTTGATCTGTAATCTCCACAATTAAAGTTTGCTTTACGCCACCGCGTAACTGAAAGAAAGCATCTTTATGAGCGTCGGTTGATCGAGCCCGTCTCGATTGCTCCTCATCCAAAATCTGTACTTGTCCGATAAACCTAAGTGGCATCCGCGCACGCCCCACTTGGAAATTCAATTCATCTATTCGTATGGTCGGAGTATTTTTCAACAAAGCAAAAATTCCTGCGCCACTTGCTATCGCGCCAACAATTACCCCGACATCAGTTCCATATGCGCGACCGTAAGCAATGCCTAGTGACACTGTCATGATCAATACGAAAAACCACAAGCCAATTGAAGGCCAAAGGCGCTCGGAATAAACCGCCTGCGCACCTGAAGTTCCTTCGCTATTCATTTCTAAACTCGTACTCTTTCTCGGCAAGCGCATGAAGACGCAATTATTGGTAACGATACTCTAGTAATCATGGAACGAATTGGTCGCACAGTTCACCCATTGGTGATTCCGCAAGACGCGCTTGCGCCCCAGCGACATCCAGATGCACCCAAGCCGGGCGAAACTATTGCAAGTCATTATCGAAATTGTTTTGGTTGTGGTGTGGAACACCCAACTGGACTTCACATGCGAATCGAAGCTGGCACTGCCATGACTACCCGCGCAGTTTTTGAAGTTACCCAACATCATCAAGGCGCACCAGGCATCGCGCACGGTGGGATTTTGTCACTGGCATTTGATGAGGCACTCGGAGCTACCAATTGGTTGATCAGATCTCCGGCAGTGACCGCGCACTTGGAAGTTTCCTACCGTCTTCCAGTTCCGGTTGGAACCAAAGTTTTTATTGAAGCAACTATGCAGGCAGTTCTAGGCCGCAAAATTTGGTCAACTGCAGAGGGTCGATTGAATTCACCTGATGGCCCGCTAGCCGTTGAGTCAGGTTCGCTCTACATGCAAGTTCCGCAGGAACACTTCGATCGCCATCGTGGAATAACGGCTATGGATTCAACCTTGTTAGACATCGCACCATGAGCGAAATCGAAATCAAGTATGTGCTGCTGCATGAACTTGCTACACCGCCGCAGTACGCACATCAAGGTGATGCTGGCGCGGATTTAGTTTGTGTCGAAGATGTAATTTTGGCACCTGGCGAACGTTCCTTGGTTCCAACCGGTCTTGCTATTGCATTGCCTGAGGGCTACGTCGGACTAGTGCATCCCAGATCTGGATTGGCATTCAAGCAGGGCATTGGAATTGTAAATACGCCAGGCACCATTGACTCTGGGTACCGTGGTGAGTTGAAAATT
>JBDNJO010000074.1:0-12658 GCA_041687715.1 Candidatus Nanopelagicales bacterium | reverse complement strand
GCGCGTAGCGATTGGCGGTTAGCAAGTGGCTGTGACACTGCGTTTTTATGCAGCGGCGCGCAAGGCAACTGGAACTAGCGAAATGATGTTAGAGCCTTCAGTTGTGTTACATCTTTTAGATCAAGCAGTTGCGGCGCATCCAAAATTGCTTGACGTCTTACCCCAGTGCAGTTTTCTATTAGATGAAGTTGCGTTACATGATTTTGATGTTCAAGTTCCTGATGGTTCGACGTTAGATGTCTTACCCCCATTTGCTGGTGGGTAATCAATCTTGAAACTCGAACATGAGTTCACGATTCCAGCAGACATTTCAAGTGCCTGGAATGCATTAACTAAAGTTGATCTACTTTCCTTAAGTGCGCAGAATTCTAAAGTTATTAAAATTGAAAATGGTGTTGCCACTGGGGAAGTAAAAGTAAAGCTTGGTCCGATGAGCATGACATTAAATGGGCTGGCTTCGATCTCAGACCAAGATGAAACAAATCATTTCTTGAAACTAAGCGTCCGTGGTTTTGACACAGCAGAGACCTCAAGCTTGAAGGCAGTAGCTGATGTAAAACTTGAGGCCACTGAACCAGCACTCACTCTGGTTCGAATTTCAATAGATGTTGAAGTTACGGGTAAGCCAGCAGCATTTGGTCAAGGTGTAGTTGCCGAAGTGTGCAATCGATTCATCAAGGATTTTTTAACAAGTCTGCAATCACGAATCTCCAGTTCACTTTCAGGCAAGTAATCGCACGCAACTTGGGACTTTTTTAGCGCTTGATTTGTGCAATCTCGCTTTACTGAATAAATCAGCGCATAATTGAGGGACTAACTAGGGAGGTGTCCAGTGCCAAAGATTCTTGCAACACGAATTGCTGATCTACAAAGATCGCGCACACCATATGTTCATGCCCGAGTTGTTCTAGCCGAAAAGCCAACATCTGCAAAGCCTGGAGATGAAGCCATTATTTTTTCCGATGGATCCATGGAGGGTTTTGTCGGGGGATCCTGCGCTGATTCCACGGTTCGATCCCAAAGTGTTTCCGTATTAAACAACGGAAATGCATTATTACTTCGAATCGCGCCAATGCCCGAAATTGATAATCAGGTTGGCAAGTTAACCGTTCATAATCCGTGCTTATCCGGCGGAACACTAGAGATTTTTTTGGAGCCAATTATGCCCGCACCACTAGTTGCAATTTATGGCGATAGCCCAATTTCTGGCGCATTACTTAAGCAAGGACCAACTGCCGGCTATGAATTAGTCGAATGGAGCGCAGAGGTCGACCTAACAAAAACTTTTGCAGTTATTGTTGCCGCGCATGGCCGCGAAGATGAAACTATGTTGCTTGAGGCTGCAGTTCTAGCTGGTGTTCCGTACGTAGGACTAGTTGCAAGTCGCAAGCGCGGCGCATCTGTTGTTGATATGTTGAATTTAACGCCAGATCAAAAGTCTTCTATTTACTACCCAGCAGGTTTAGACATCGGTGCTCGCACACCTGATCACATTGCGATATCAATCATGGCAGAAATGGTGCAAGCAGCTGCAAATCAATCAGTTGATCCAGCCCCTAAACCAACTTTTGAAACTGCTATTGATCCTGTTTGCAACATGACGGTTGCAATGTTGCCAGAATCCATTCATGCCGAAATTGAAGGCGAAACAATTTGGTTCTGCGCTCCTGGTTGCTTGAAGGCTTACTCTTCAAATCCAGCTGCATACAAAAGTTAATTAAAGAACAGCAACTTGCATAAGTTGCTTGAAAGTTTCTTCTCCCTCGCCAACAATTGTTATTCGGGCATCCGTGCTTTCAATACGTCCCCATAAATAAAGATCCATCGCTTCAGCGCTTCCAGAAATAGTTAATCGAGCGTTTGGATTAACACTTGATGCTTGCTTGACGGTTGCCATGTTGGCCGAGAATTCTAAATCCCAATGAATTTCGCCCTTCGAAGTTTTAGCTGTAACAGACACAATGCCAAATGGAATATTTGGAGCGCCATCCCATGAGCCCAACAGGGGCAGAAAATCCAGCACCTCATCGACACCATCAAGTGCCAAGTCCTCTGGGATGGCAGTGACTTGTCCGCAAGCAAGTTCAGCATCAATGCGATGGATCACCGTTTCATGGGCCATGCGGCGAAACCAAAAATCAACTGTGTTGTCGCTGTGATGCCAAGACCAGGTTTTACGTTCTGGACGCGAGACATCAAGTGCTTTAATGATGGCGGTAAATCCCCAGTCCATAAATTCAACGAAGTCTTCGGTACGTGGATACGGAGCTAAGTGTTCCTTCGCTTCAGCTTTGTGACCAGTCTCAACTACAAATGCTTGGCCTAAGTAAACATGTGCCATGTGCTTTGCTAGGTCGTTGGTAGTCCATCCCGGACAACTCGGCACAGCCACTGGCTCATCAGGCAAGCACTCTAATAAGCGGGCATAGTCCACCGTTAAATATGAAATGTAGGTTTCTCGGGATAACTCAGTACCGGCAATTGATCGCATAACTCAAGCCTAGTAATTACTGGAGTAACAATTGCCCTGAGCAGTTAAATCCAGCCACTGATTAGACTTGTCCCATGTTTGCGTCCTTATCTGATCGACTGTCTGTAACTTTTAAACAGTTACGCGGCAAAGGTCGACTAACTGAGACGGACATCGATGAAACCGTTCGAGAGATTCGAATCGCGTTACTTGACGCCGATGTCGCGCTACCCGTAGTCCGAGACTTCTGCGCCCGCATTAAAGAGCGCGCACTTGGGTCAGAAGTTTCCGCAGCACTAAACCCTGCGCAGCAAATCATCAAGATTGTTAATGAAGAATTAATTGGAATCTTAGGTGGGGAAACTCGTCGACTTAAGTTAGCTAAAAATCCACCAACTGTGATCCTGCTTGCTGGTTTGCAGGGCGCGGGTAAAACTACGCTTGCTGGAAAACTCGCGGTACACCTGCGGGCGCAGGGTCATCAACCCATGTTGGTCGCCGCTGACTTACAGCGCCCAAACGCTGTTGATCAGTTAAAGATCGTAGGACAGCAAGCGAACACCGTAGTTTTTGCTCCAGAACCTGGAAACGGTGTTGGCGATCCCGTCAAAGTCACGCGCGAGGCAATGAAGTTTGCCAAAGACAAGCAACACGACATTGTCATAGTCGACACTTCTGGACGCTTAGCAATTGATTCCGAACTTATGGATCAACTTGCAAAAGTAAAAGCCGAAGCAAAGCCAGATGAAACTCTGCTAGTCATAGATGCAATGACGGGACAAGACGCAGTAAATACTGCGGAGACATTTGCGCGTGACATTGGAATTGACGCAGTCGTACTGACAAAACTTGATGGCGATGCTCGCGGTGGCGCTGCGCTTTCGGTAGCAACAATTACTGGCAAGCCGATTATGTTTGCCTCAACGGGTGAAAAACTAACTGACTTTGAAATTTTCCATCCAGATCGAATGGCTTCGCGCATTCTTGATCTTGGTGATTTGTTAACTCTGATCGAACAAGCCGAACAAAACCTGGATAAAGATCAAACTGAAAAGTTTGCGAAGAAAGTTAAAGCGGGCGAAGATTTCACGCTGACTGACTTCATGCAACAAATGCAGCAACTGCGCAAGATGGGATCAATGACGAAAATGCTTGGCATGTTGCCCGGCATGGCTGACATAAAAAAGCAAATTGAAAATGTTGATGAAAAAGAAATTGATCGAGTCGAAGCAATCATTTCTTCGATGACTCCAACTGAACGCGAAAATCCAAAGTTACTTAATGGCTCTCGTCGCGCTCGGATTGCTACGGGTTCTGGAATGCAGGTAAGTGACGTTAACTCACTAATGGATCGATTCGTGCTTGCCCAAAAAATGATGAGGCAAATGGCAGCTGGCGGATCAATACCCGGTATGCCGCCGATGCCAGGAATGCGTGCTCCGCAGCAAAAGAAAGTTCAGAAGCCAGGTAAGGGCGCAAAGAAATCTGGTAACCCTGCTAAGCGTGCTGGACAAGAAGCTGGAGTAGAACTTCCGGCGCCAAGTGAAACTCTTACTGAGATTCCCTCAGCATTTCGAGATTTCTTAAAGTAGTCCTAGCAATGGCTGGAATTAAATTTCGGTGCTAACGTCAAGAATCGTCAATCTCAAAATTGTGGGAGTCTAAAAGTGGCAATGTCAAAAACGCGCCTCACAATTGCAGTAGTTGTCATCTTGGGTGTTGCGCTACTAATTCCTAACTCAGGCTTACTTACATCAGATTCAGATTCAGATTTTGTTGCAACTTATCAAATTGGAGATGTTGGTCCAGCCGGTGGAAACATTTTTTACATTGATGAATTTTCTGAGCACAAAGACTTTGATTACCTAGAGTCCGCACCCGTTGGTTGCGAAGGTGTCGACTTAGCTTGGGCCCTAGATGCAGATGACTTAAGTTCAGGATTAAAAGTTGTAACAGACTGGAAAGAAAATTCCATTGGACAAGGTTCATCAAATAGTGCGGCTTTGCTTGAGGTTGCAGTTGGGTTCAATGACATCGGGACGGCAACGGGATATGCAAGCACACTGGATTGCGGCGAACAGTCAGATTGGTTTGTTCCTGCAAAAGCAGAACTGGAACTCATGTACGAGAATTTAGCTAAGAAGGAAATCGGAGCGTTCACTTCTGGTTATTACTGGAGTTCAAGTGCTTATGAATATGGTCGCGCTTGGAACCAGCCTTTTAGTGAAGGTGAAGCTTTTGACGGCAATAAAGATGGCAAGTTTGCGGTGCGGCCAATTCGGTCCTTTTAGTCACTTAGGCATTTTGGTTCAGCACTTGGGGTGCCCAACGTCATAAACGGCACTTAATTACAGGTTTAAGCCCTCAATTTCCTGATTTTTGCCTTGTCTGGCATGATTTAACGAGTAATCCCGACTTGGTAGCCGGCCCTCTACCCGCAACCTTGTTGGATTCATAGACACTTACTAATTGCGCCCCCGCTGCAATAACAGTTTTGTGTCACACCAATTATCAGGAGAAATAAAACTCGTGGCCGTAAAGATCAAACTTAAGCGCATGGGAAGCATCCGCAACCCGCAATATCGTGTAGTAATTGCTGATGCCCGCACCGCTCGTGATGGCCGTGCCATCGAAGAAATCGGTTTGTACCATCCAAAAGAAGAACCAAGTCTTATCAAGATCAACTCTGATCGCGTGCAGTACTGGCTAGGCGTTGGCGCTCAGCCAACTGAACCAGTCATGGTGCTATTAAAGATCACAGGTGATTGGCAAAAATTTAAAGGTCTGCCTGGCGCCGAAGGAACTCTTCGCGTTAAAGAAGCAAAGGTAACTAAGAACGACATCTTTGCCCAGACTGTTGCAGCTGTTGCAAACGAACCTCGCGTACCAACAATTCGCCCAAAGGCAGTTGTTGAAGAAGTGAAGGTAGCTGAAGTAGCTGTTAGTGAAGCTCCAGTTGAAACTGCTGAAGTTATTGTCGCCAGCGAAGAGGCTGCAGCAGAAGCACCAGTTGAAGCAGCAGAAGCACCAGTTGAAGTAGCAGAAGCAGTAGAAAATGCTGAAGTTGTTGCTGATGCAGCGCAGCAAACTCCAGTTGAAGTTACTGAAGAGGCATAATTCATGCTCGACGAAACTTTAGAACACTTGGTCAAAGGAATAGTTGATCATCCAGAAGATGTTGTAGTTCGCGAAAACAATCGCAAAGGCGCAACTCTTGAGGTAAAACTTAATCCTGAAGACATGGGGCGTGTTATCGGTAAAGCCGGGCGCACTGCTACAGCGCTTCGCACCGTCGTAAACGCACTGTCCGATAAGGGCAATGTGCGAATCGACATTCTTGACGTCGACGGAAGGTAACTAATGCAGCTCGTTATCGGGCGCATTGGCCGAGCACATGGCGTGCGCGGCGACCTTTTCGTTGAACCAATGACTGATGAACCAGATCATAGATATTCAACTGGTTCGGTTTTAACAGCTTCTGATAACACAGCGCTCACTGTTGCCACATCAAAATGGCATAGTGGGCGTTTTGTTGTTCACTTCGCAGGATTTGATGATCGAGATGCTGCCGAGACGCTTCGCGGCTTAACACTTTCAATTGAAGTTGATCCAGCAGTTTCTCCCGAAGATCCAGATGAGTTTTATGATCACCAATTAGTTGGTTTGAACGTGGTACTTGCTGACGGAACTTTTGTTGGCACCGTTGGCGAAGTTATCCATTTGCCTAGTCAAGATCTACTTACGGTCTTACGCGAAGGTGAGAGCGAGGCGCTCATCCCATTTGTCACTGAGTTTGTGCCAGACATTAATCTGGCGACAAAGACTGTCACGATCACGCCACCACCAGGACTTTTAAATGAACTTGACGCAATAGTTGTGCGAGGTGAGGAAATCTAATGTTGAAATTTGACGTCGTAACAGTGTTTCCTGCATACCTAGAACCACTTCAACTTTCTCTTATGGGCAAAGCAATTGAAGATGGACTTTTGTCAGTTGCCGTTCATGACTTGCGGGATCAAGCTCATGACAAACACCAGACGGTAGATGATTCTCCATATGGCGGAGGACCTGGCATGGTTATGAAGCCAGAGCCCTGGGGAAGCGCGCTTGATGAGTTAGTCACTGAAGAAACGATTTTAATAATTCCAACACCATCAGGCGTGCCATTTACGCAAAGCCTGGCGCAGGAACTTTCAACTGCCAAGCACATTGTTTTTGCGTGTGGCCGCTATGAAGGTATTGATTCTCGCGTTGCCGAGCATTACAAATCTCGGATTCGCGTGGAAGAAATTTCAATTGGTGACTACGTGCTTGCTGGCGGCGAGGTTGCTGTCCTCGTTATCGTGGAAGCAATTGCTCGACTAGTTCCAGGAGTGCTGGGAAACAAGGAAAGTTTTGCCGATGACTCTTTTGCTACAGGTGACATGGAAAATTTACTTGAAGGTCCGGTTTACACCCGGCCACCAATTTGGCGGGACTTAGAAGTTCCCCAGGTTCTAACATCTGGCGATCACGCAAAAATTTCTGCTTGGAAACACGAGCAAGCAATCCAGCGCACTGCCCAGAATCGACCAGAGTTACTTAATTAATAAAACTTTGGGATCACCAAAAATGTACTCGTTGAGAACATAGTTAATCTCTGGCAACGCTAAAGCCTCGGTGTAGGCGGTGTTCAGGTAGAACTTTGAAAAATCTGAATTCTCAATAGCCTTTTTAGCTTTTGGGTGAGTGAATTTTAAATACATTCGCGTCGTGATTTTTCGGCGTTCAAAGTCCGTGGTGAGACTGCCACAGTTGTAACCAAACATGGTTAGCGCTGCATCGGCCTGATCTGGAGTGGTGCGCTCAATGATTCCCATGTCTTGCACCTTAATCAAAGGTCTAATGGTGTCTCTTCGTTCCCAGTATTGAACACAAGTTCGCAGTCGATCTTTAGCGTGCGAATCCTCACCATTGACATCAACGTAGTTGATGGCTAAGTCGTCATCCTTTACTAAGTGAAAATTTTGATCAAGCCGATTTTGCACGGACCATTTTCGCCACGAGCGCGGCACTATGAACACGATCAAGTCAGAAACTTGCGCTGCCTTATTAAAAAACGGGATAGAAAGTGAATTGTTTCTTCCAAAAGGTGGATTCGAGATAGTTATTAAACCTTTTCGAAAAATATCTTGTTCCAGGAAATCACCAAGTGTAATTTTTTTATGATGCGGCTCGATATCAAAACTTAGGACTTTAGTTAAGCCGTGTACTTTAGCTGCTTCGATAAATGAACCAGTTCCCCCAGCTGGTTCGAGTAGCGTGTAGCCCGAAAGATTTCCCATGCGCTTCTTAACATTTTTAACAATGCTTTCGGCTGTTGCAGGTGGGGTATAGAACTGTTCTTTGCCAGTTACTCGTGGATTACCCAATCGAGGTTTAGGAGAGATGGCTGGCGGCCTTGGCATGCGAAAACTTTCGATAGGGAACGCTCTAAGCATATATATGACCCCACGATATCGTGGCATTCTCTCGCAGATTTGCTCGAATCCCTTTAGTTATGGCACACTCAAATCTGTTGGAACGTGAGAGCTCCGCCTCAGGGAAGCTTAAACATTAAGTTCTTAACAAAACCCGGCAAGAATCATTTATTGGGCTTTCGACCTGTGGCGACATGTCCTCGCGGAGTAATTATGCATTTTCTAGACGAAGTAGACGCAGCCTCGTTGCGTACCGGTATTCCAACTTTTCGCGCTGGCGACAACGTAAAAGTTCACGTTCGAGTTGTTGAAGGTACCCGTTCTCGTATTCAGATTTTTCAAGGCGTAGTAATACGTCGACATGGCGGCGGACTACGTGAGACATTCACCGTTCGTAAAGTTAGTTTTGGAACTGGCGTAGAGCGCACCTTCCCATTGCACTCACCAATTGTTGAATTAATCGAATTGGTAAGTCGTGGCGATGTGCGCCGTGCCAAGCTTTACTATTTACGCGATCTACGCGGCAAGAAGGCAAAGATCAAGGAACTACGCGACAACGCATAAACCTTTTAATAACAAAGGACTCACCAGTTGGTGGGTCCTTTGTTATTTGCAAAGAAATAAATTTAAAGTCAAAGCATAGGATTAGAGCACCATGGGCCACAGAAAAGATAGAAATAAAAAGCGACCAAGTCTTGCTCGCGAACTTGCAACGGTAGTCGGCATGGCACTAATTCTTTCTATTTTGGTTCGAACTTTTTTAGTTCAAGCGTTCTATGTACCGAGTGCGTCTATGGAAGATACCTTGCAGGAAAATGATCGAATAATAGTTTCTAAAATTTCAACAAGATTTACCGGAATTGATCGCAGTAACGTAATAGTTTTTCATGATCCAGGCGGTTGGCTGGGCGAGGGTTTTCCCAATCCATATGACACACCAGTTGGCAGAGTGCTACAGGCCGTCGGGATCGTGCCTTCGAATTCAGGTAACGATTTAGTTAAGCGAGTGATCGGCGTTGCTAATGACAAAATTGAGTGCTGTGATGCGCAAGGTCAAGTTACGGTAAATGGTGTCGCAATCGCAGATTCTTACATTAAGGATGGCGTCGCTTCAGATCAAGTAACTTTCAGCGTGCTTGTGCCAGAGGGCTATGTGTTTGTTATGGGAGATAACCGAGGCAATTCCGAAGACTCCCGGTTTCACTTAGATAAAAACAATGGCATGGTTCCAGTTGAGGAAATAATTGGGCGAGTTTCCATGCGCATCTGGCCGATTAGTCGAATCGGCGGGATTGAAAATTAGTTCACTGCCACCCACACTGGAGCTTGAACGTGAACTCTTTAGTTCGGGTGCAAAATTTGTTGCTGGCGTAGATGAAGTTGGTCGAGGCGCATTAGCGGGTCCCGTCAGCGTTGGTGTCGCAATTGTGTGTGAACAAACACTGCCAGTTCCAACTGGGCTTCGTGATAGTAAACAAATCAGTCGAGTTGCTCGCGAAAAATTGATTGCGCCAGTAGCGGCTTGGGTTCTTGATTACGCAGTCGGACATGTTGCTGCAATTGAGATTGATGAAATCGGAATCGTTCCAGCGCTTCGCCTAGCTTGGGTGCGCGCACATCAACAACTAACAACTAAACCAGACCACGTAATTTTGGATGGCAAGCACAACTGGCTACTAGAACCAGAAAATGACTTATTTACAACTCCAATTTCTGACATCGTGCTACCGGTAACTATGAAAATTAAAGCGGATGCCTCATGTGCCAGTGTTTCGGCAGCCAGTGTTTTGGCAAAAGTTGAACGAGATAATTTGATGCGAGAAGCAGCTTTGATTTATCCAGACTTTGGTTGGGAGGGCAATGTTGGTTATGGCTCAGCGCAACATATGTCCGCGATAGCCCAACTTGGAGCTACTGACTTACATCGCAAATCCTGGAACTTACCCCTTGGGCCAAATCAAATTTAAGTACTGCGCTGATGGTCAAAGGTTGTGTCAGATGAATGCCAGCAAGTCACTGCGCATAGGCTATTGCCATGTCGGCTGATGAACTAGAGCGCTATGAATCTGAGATGGAACTGGAGCTCTACCGCGAATATCGCGACTTAGTTCATCTATTTAGTTACATAGTTCACACTGAGCGACGAATGTATTTAGCTAATGGTGTTGATGTCCAAGTGCGCACTAATGATGCGGGCGATGTTTACTTCGAGGCCACACTTACTGACGCTTGGATTTGGGATATGTATGGTCAAGCCCGCTTTGTTAAAAAAGCTCGGGTGCTAACTTTTAAAGACATCAATGTTGAAGAACTTTCCAAGCCTGACATGGAAGTCACTTAGGCTTTTCCACACCAGCGCTCAACTCACAGCTAAATCTTGCAAGCAAAGCTGAGTTCGTTCTTAGTCCAACATGACTGAGTGCACTTAACAAACATTGAACTTGGAAAAATTGGTGAAGATTTAGCCGCCGATTACCTGCAAGGTTGTGGCTATGTGATCTTGGGTCGCAATTGGCGAAGTGCAAGAGTTGAGCTGGACATAATCGCGCATGACAAAAATACTTTGGTGTTTTGTGAAGTAAAAACGAGGCGATCTATAAGTTATGGCTATCCAAGTGAAGCCATCACGGCCATTAAGTTAGCCCACATCAGAACCGCTGCACTTCATTGGCTTACTCACAATCGAAAAAAATATTCTGGTGTTCGCTTCGATGTAGTTAGCGTGCTTTATGGTTCCAATGAAAAATCCAAGATCACCCACATCAAGGGCCTAGATTAATGACACTTGCTCGAGCCTGTGGTGTTGTTGTCAATGGTGTCGAAGGCTTAGTAGTCGACATCGAGGCCTACCTAAGTCAAGGCCTTCCTGGCATGACAATCGTTGGGTTGCCTGACACTTCAGTTGGCGAATCTAGAGATCGAGTTCGAGCGGCAGTATTAAATAGCAAATTAGCTTGGCCTGCTGAGCGCCGGATCACAGTCGGGCTCTCACCCGCTTCCATCCACAAGCGAGGCGCTTCCCTTGATTTAGGAATTGCCTTGGCGATTTTGTCAGCGCACTCCCAAGTTCCAGAAATTTCTAACACTATTGCGGTCGGCGAACTTGCACTGGATGGACAAGTTCGACCAGTGCGAGGAGTTTTAGTAGCTGCGCTGGCGGCTTATCAGCGAGGTTACGAAACATTGATCGTGCCACTTTCCCAAGTCAGTGAAGCACAGTTAGTTCTAGGACTTACTGTCATTGGGGTTCGAACTTTGCTTGATGCCGTTTCATATTTACGCGGGGAGCTACTCGACTTACCGCAGGCACCTCCCCTACTTAACCCTGAGCATGTGGTTCCAGATTTAAGTGATGTTCGAGGACAAAGTAACGCTCGGCATGCACTAGAAATCGCAGCTGCTGGTGGCCACCATTTAGCTTTCTTGGGCTCACCAGGAGTTGGCAAAACTATGTTGGCGCAGCGCCTTCCTGGACTATTGCCACAACTAACTGATGATCAAGCGGTTGAAGTTACCGCAATTTACTCTGCAGCAGGATTGTTGCCGGTAGGGCAAGGACTAATACGTACGCCACCATTTCAAGGACCGCATCACACTACAACTAAAGCAGCGTTAATCGGCGGCGGCAGCAATACGGTGCGAGTAGGTATGGTCACGCTGGCTAACCATGGTGTGCTGTGCCTGGATGAAGCAGCTGAGTTCGAGCGTTCAGTACTTGATGCCCTGCGTCAACCAATGGAGTCCGGACTTGTTGCAATTGCGCGCTCCGGTTTTAGCACTGTGTTGCCCGCTCGTTTCCAACTTGTCTTAGCATCTAACCCTTGTCCATGCGGAAAGTTTGTGGGTATCGGAGCAGACTGCAGTTGCTCCTCGCAAGTGCGCCGCCGATATTTTTCTCGGCTTTCTGGCCCACTACTTGATCGCATTGATTTGCGCGTGACTTTGGAGCGGCCAAGTATGTCTGAGCTAGATCCAAGTTCCGGAGATCCAGAAAGTACCGAGGTAGTAGCCAATCGCGTACAGGAAGCGCGAGCGCGCGCTACTAAAAGATTTGCTGGTGAAGTTTGGTCCGTCAATTCCCAAGTGCCTGGCCCAGTGATGCGAAAGCGGTACCCCGTTTCCGAAAAAGGCCAGAGTTTGCTTTATCGAGATACTTCGGAATTGTCAGCACGCGGCGTTGATCGCGTGCTGCGGGTGTCATGGACGATTGCCGATCTACGTGGGCATGACATTCCAACTGAAATCGATGTTGCTGCGGCGCTGATGTATCGAGATGGGAATGGCTCGTGGCAAGCCAGTTAACACAACGACAAGCGCGACTTGTAATTTCTATTGCTGGTGAGCCTGGTGATGAACGCGTCGGAAGGGCAGTAGCTGAGTTTGGCGCAATTGAGGCAGTACAAATTTGGCAGCGGGGAATTGGCGCAAAAGCGATGATTAATTCGATTACCCAAGTTTTAGAATCTCGCGCCATTGAGCAGGCCGTTAAATCCCTAAATTCAGTACAAGGCAGATTCATTACACCCCAAGACGCGGAGTGGCCGGTCGCACTTGATGATTTAGATCTGGCAACACCTGTTGGGTTGTGGTGCGTGGGTTCTGGGGATCTTGGCGAGTTAGCTAACCGAAGCCTGGCAATAGTTGGCGCTCGCGCAGCCACTGCTTATGGCGAACGAGTTGCCACCGATATCGCCGCGCAAGCAGCACAAGAATCCGTAACAGTTGTTTC
>JBDNJO010000073.1:0-8198 GCA_041687715.1 Candidatus Nanopelagicales bacterium | reverse complement strand
GATAAATAACGGTAATCAGTACCCGATAAGATACATTATGTCAACTAACTTAAATTCCTAGGCAAAGTCAGAAATGGGTGGGCACGCACAAACTAGGTTGCGGTCCCCATACGCTCCATCAACGCGGCGCACAGCTGGCCAGTATTTATTCTCACGCAGGCGAGCAACTGGATAAGCAGCTTGTTCACGGCTGTAAGGATGATCCCAATCAGCCATCAAGAGAGTCGCTGTGTGTGGCGCGTTATGTAGCGGATTGTCATCTACCGGCCAAGTTCCAGCTTGGACTTCGGTGATCTCCAGCTTTATGGCTTTCATGGCCTCAATAAACCGGTCCAACTCATACAGAGATTCACTCTCAGTTGGCTCCACCATGAAGGTGCCTGCCACTGGGAAGGACATAGTTGGTGCGTGGAAACCATAATCAACAAGACGCTTAGCAACATCATCGATGGTGACGCCAGATTCCTTTGTAATCTCGCGCAAATCCAAAATACATTCATGCGCAACTAATCCGTTAGCGCCTACATACAAAATTGGGTAATCCTGCGCTAAATGCTTTGCGATGTAATTTCCAGACGCAACTGCAACTTGCGTTGCCTTGGTAAGACCTGGTCCACCCATCAAGCGAATGTAAGCCCACGGAATTGGCAGGATGCCTGCGCTACCCCAAGGTGCTCCGCTGACTGCTCCTACCCCACCATCGGCGTAACCACGAGCTGTTGGACCTGCTTCAGGACGCAATGGATGTGAAGGTAAGAACGGTGCAAGATGCGCACGCACGCCAACTGGTCCAACACCAGGACCACCGCCGCCATGCGGAATTGCAAACGTCTTATGTAGATTCAAGTGCGATACATCTGCGCCAAATTTTCCTGGCTTAGCGAGTCCCACTAATGCATTTAGGTTTGCGCCATCAACATAAACCTGACCACCAGCGTCGTGAATCATTGCGCAAATGTCAGACACTGCAGCTTCGTACACTCCGTGTGTTGACGGGTATGTGATCATCAAAGCAGCAAGTGTTGATTCGTGTTCCAAAATCTTGTGCTTAAGGTCGTCCATGTCTACGTTGCCAAAGTCATCGCAACCAACAACTACGACTCGCATGCCAGCCATTACTGCTGAGGCTGCGTTAGTACCGTGCGCGGAACTCGGAATCAAGCAAACATTGCGCTGGCTATCCCCGCGAGATTTGTGGTATCCGCGAATAGCAAGCAAGCCAGCGAACTCGCCCTGTGATCCTGCATTTGGTTGCAACGAGACTGCGTCATAACCCGTTACTTCAATCAACCAGTCTTCGAGTTCTCTGATCATTGCCAAGTAGCCAGTCACGCTATCAAGAGGCGCGAACGGATGGATACCAGCAAACTCTGGCCAAGTAATTGATTCCATCTCCGTTGTGCCGTTTAGTTTCATGGTGCACGAGCCAAGTGGAATCATAGAGCGATCAAGTGCGATGTCTTTGTCAGAGAGCCTTCGGATGTAACGCAACATCTCGGTTTCACTTTGATATGAATTAAATACTGGATGCTCCAGGAATGCAGATTCGCGGTGCAGGTCACTGGCCAGCGTCTCCCCTTCCATGCTTGGCGAATAACTCGTAGGAAATGTTCCGCCAGTTGCATCGGCTAACGCAGCCCAAACTTGCTCGACCGTAACAGTAGTAGTTGTCTCATCAACACTTAGCGAAATTGTGTCACTATCGATTTCCCAAACCGTGATACCTCGCGTACGGGCTGCGTTCACTATGCCTCGAGCTTTGCCCGGAACGCTTACTCGAATCGTGTCAAAGAATTCCGCGCTTACCGAAGCGCCAGCAGTCTTTGCTAGACCTTGCGAAATTCCGTCGGCCAGCGCATTCGCACGACGATGTACGTTGCGTGCAATACGGCGCAGCCCGGTAGGTCCGTGATAAACCGCATACATCGATGCCATGACAGCAAGCAATACTTGCGCAGTACAAATGTTGCTGGTTGCTTTGTCGCGTCGAATGTGTTGCTCGCGTGTCTGTAACGCTAAGCGGTAAGCCTTATTGCCATCTGCGTCAACGCTGACTCCAACTAGTCGACCTGGAAGAGAACGCTCTAAACCATTACGAACTGCCATAAAGCCAGCGTGTGGTCCACCAAATCCCATTGGTACACCAAAGCGCTGTGAAGAACCAACAGCGATGTCTGCCCCTAATTCCCCTGGTGACTTGATAAGAGTTAGCGCAAGAAGATCTGTTGTTACTCCGATCAATACACCGGCGTCCTTAGCAGCCTTGATGATCGCTTCCAAATTACGAACTCTGCCACTGCTGCCTGGGTAGCTAAGAAGTGCGCCATAACTTTCTGGAATTTGTTGGGTGTCAACATCAATAAGAACGAGTTCGATTCCAATTGGTTCTGCGCGCGTTGCAAGAACTGCCAAAGTTTGCGGATGTGTATCAGAGTCAACAACAAAAACATTTGATTCACTCTTTGAACTGCGACGCATAAGTGTCATTGCTTCTGCTGCCGCAGTTGATTCATCAAGCAGCGATGCACTTGCGATGTCTAGTCCGGTTAAATCGGTAACCATAGTTTGAAAATTGATTAAGGCTTCTAATCGACCTTGGGCAATCTCTGGTTGATACGGCGTGTAAGCGGTATACCAAGCAGGGTTTTCAGTGATGTTACGCAAAATCACACCAGGTGTGTGCGTGCCGTAGTAACCAAGACCAATCATGGAAGTTAACACTTCATTTGCATCAGCAAAGGCTTTAAGTTCAGCTAGTACCTCTGACTCACTTACGCCGTCAGCGATTGCAAGTGGCGCAGGATTCTGGATATTTATTGGAACTGCGGCATTACTTAAGTCACTAAGTGTGCTGTAGCCAAGGAAAGAAAGAATCTTTGTTAAGTCGCTGGTGTTTGGTCCAATGTGACGATCCGCAAATTGCTCGTAGGAATCGTGGTGAGCTTGAACTGTCATGCTGTGCCTCTTATGCAGTAGAAGGATCGACCGTCTCCGGCCCTCCTCCTCTGTCATGCAAGCACTTCAGAGTTGCTGATTCCAAGTAGTCCTTTTGCCTGAGAGGTTCTGAGGAGCATTGCCCCGTCGGCGTCGCACTGGCTGTGCGCTCTCTCCCACTCGGAATCGATAGCATTTAAAGCGTACTACTGGGACGAACTTGTCGCGCGTTATTCCCCTACGACTCGGGCCTGGCGACGAAGGGATAGCTCATCCGTGGCTGCCGAATTAGCAGAATCCGAGACGGCGTACTCAAACTGATCGCTAGGAAGCGAGGCCAAAGTACCCTCAATCTCTTGCCAAACCCGTCCAACCGCGATACCAAATACCCCTTGGCCACCCGCCAGTAAGTCAAAGACTTCATCGGGTGAAGTGCATTCGTAGACGCCTACGCCATCGCTCATTAAAGTGATTTGGGAAAGATCGGTAGTGCCGCGTTCCCGCAATTGTTCAACTGCAGTGCGAATCTGCTGCAAGGAAACCCCAGTATCCAAAAGTCGCTTTACGATCTTGAGCTCAAGAATGTCGCGGAAGCCATACAAACGAGCATTGCCCGAACCTGTGGCTGGCCGAACAGTTGGGGTCACAAGTGAGGTGCGAGCCCAGTAATCAAGTTGGCGATAAGTGATGCCCACTACCCCGGCAGCGATCGGTCCGCGGTACCCAACAGCAGGAAGTGAATCCATGGCCGTTTCATCGAAAAGCAAACCTTGTTCGCCCGCAGTAATGACCGCTGCTTCCCGCGCAATATCGCGGTGAACTTGCGCTGTGTTATCTGGCGTATTGCCAAGATCTGACATGCGGTACTCCTCGCAAAAAAACAGGGAGTGCCGACTTATCAGCCCATGGGGAACCTGTGTTCCTTCACAATAGAACTAGCGGATATCGAGGTCAATGACATTGCCATTCGACACGCCGAAGTCTAAGCCTCAACCTTTAGTTGAGGTTACGAACCCCCATAAACGGTGCCTACTTAACTGAAATCGTTAGGTTCAATCTCATCTAAGAATGCTCGAAACTTCTCCAATTCATCCGCGCTCATGTCGGCTCCGCTTGGACCATCACCAACTGCAAACTCATCTGAGTCAGTTAAGTCCATGCCAGCAAAATCCATGATTTCCTCAGTAACAAAAACTGGGACACTCGTTCGAACTGCCAAGGCAATTGCATCTGAGGGTCGGGCAGTAATTGAGTCATGGTTAAGGAAATTTAAAGTTGCAAAAAAGGTGCCTTCGACAAGTTCGCTGACGGTCACGGAAGATACTTGGCCTCCTAGTTGCGCAATCGCAGCCACTAACAAATCATGAGTCTGGGGACGAGCTGGAATCACTCCATCAAGTGCAAGCGATATAGCACTTGCTTCAGCGGTGCCAATCCAAAGTGGCAAGTATCGCGAAGCATTTTGATCGCGCAAAATTAGAACAGGCTGATTGGAAGGCACTTCTAGGCGGATTCCAACTACATCTACTTCTCTCACAACAATAAGTCTATTCGTACAAGGCCTACTTGGATTAACGCACGTGAAATGTCCAACTAGTTCTGACGGTCGATTACTTCCCTAACGAGTAAGCCGTGTAGTGAGATTATTAAGGAAGCCAGCGTTAGAGAGATTTCCTGCGCCTGCGCGCGAGCAACTGGAGTCCGCTGCGACGCAGCACTTTTCACTATTGGCGAAAACAAATCGACTTCTCGGCTGGCACTAGAGAGCACAGTCTTCAAATGCCTTGGATCCAAGCCAAAGCCACGCAACGTCAAAGATAAGGAAACTACCGCCGAAGCCGTCACTGAAAAGTAGCCTTGGCTATCGGGCTTAACTAGCCCAAATTCAACAAGCTGGTCCAGGAATTCCGCATCACTTTGTGTGTCAGCAATAAGTTCCAAACGATTCATGCGCACGCTTGACGCTGAATCTGATGTTTCTAGCGATTGCGTACTTATTAATGCCCGTGGTGGTTTTGGCGTAGTGTCGCCAACTACAACTGGTTGCAAACCACGATTTAGTGCATCAATGTGTTCTTTAATGACGCGTAGCGGTAAAAAATGATCGCGCTGCATTCGCAGAACGTAGCGAAGGCGCTCAACGTCAACGAGTGAGAACTTGCGGTAACCACTTGGGGTTCGCTCCGGCAAAACTAAACCATTTGACTCAAGGAATCGAATTTTTGATATTGAGATGTCTTCAAATTCATTTCGAAGTCTAACTAGTACTTCACCAATACTAAGTAATGCCGGTGAATCCTTAGAGAAATCGACGTCTGGTGAGTTCATCTACTCCCCTGCAGGAATTGCCAGAACAAAAACAAATCTAAATTTTCCAATTTGGACTTCATCGCCATCTGACAACGTAGCCGTGCTAACGCGATTCTTATTAACGTAGGTTCCATTAAGCGAACCAGCATCGGTTAAAGTCCACGAATTGCCAACATATTCAACGATTGCATGCTTGCGAGAGACCGTGACGTCATCGAGAAAAATAGCACTATCTGAGGATCGACCTATGGAGACCTTCTGTGAGCCCGCCAATGCAAATTGCATACCTTCAAGCGCGCCACGTCTAACCACGAGGTAAGCGCCGCCGCTGGGTAGCTGCGCTAGTTTCGCAGCGTCAATCGCAACGAACTCGCCTGTTTCCGGATCGGCCGCAAGTGAGATCATTCCAGTTTCGCCGAGATTAACTGGCACAGCCTTAGTTAAGTTATCGTCCTCGTCGTTGCTACCCATGCCTCTACCCTAACGTGAGGCTTAGCTTGAAGTGAGGTCCTGGTAGGCAGCAGCGCTCAAAAGTGTGGCAGCCAGAGCCTTGGCATCGCCCGAAACCTTTAGATCCACGATCCAACCATTGTTATAGGGGTCTGAGTTCATAGTGTCAGGTGAAGTTTCAACCACATCATTCCTAGCAACCACTTCACCAGAGACTGGTGCGTAGATATCGCTCACACTCTTTGTTGACTCAACCTCGCCACAGGTTGATCCTGCAGTCAATTGATCTCCGACATTCGGCAACGAAACGAAGACGATATCGCCAAGTGCATCTTGGGCATAATCAGTGATGCCAAAGCGAATAGTGGATTCATCCATCACGCGAACCCATTCGTGTTCGGCGGTGTAATTTAAGTCTGCAGGTATGTTGCTCATGAATAAATCGTACGCTACTGCAAGTTAGGAATTTGGCAGGGGCACAGTTGCGGAAATGACGACATTTCGACTCTCGTCAATGGATATCTCTGCGCCACCGGCCCCGACAGTATCAACTAGTCCGCCCGGAATCTTTATGGCGGGAATTAGCACAGCAGGATCTCCAATTACTGAAATCAGAATAGGAACTTGCAAAGCAGTGCCTGAGATCGTGACCCCGTCATTACTGTCCGCAAACCACGAATTTGCCACGACTCGAATTTTTAAGTCAGCATCCGAAATTTGAATCGCAATCGCCCCAGAGTCCCTTAACTCTTGGATCGCATCAAGCAATGTCGAGGAACTCAAATTTCCGGCAATTGAAATCTCTATTCCAGAGGCAGTAATCTCTTCGCTACCCGCTAACACACCTAATGCATCTGCACGTCGCTTAGCTTCGTTTAGCGCCGAATATTCATCGCCACCAAGCAGGGTCTCGCGCGCATTCTCGAGCCGAGTATTTTCTGCCTCTAGTCGCGCCTCGCGCTGCGCCAAATCATCCAGAAGACTTACCAGATCACTCTGTCGTGCATTTGATAAAATCGCATCAGAATTATTAGCGGATATTGCTGCAGTCAAAGTGAATCCAAGAACCAAAAAAAGCACCGTCATGACGAGCTGTGTTCCGGTGCGTTGTGGGGCCAAGGAGCGCTTTAGTCGAAATCTTGCCTCAGCAGAAGTCTGCGCGGGACGGAATTTACGAGGCGCCGAATGCATTCCCATGGCTAAGCCTTAAGTAAATGTCGTCGCACCGCGGCCACGTTTGCGAAAATTCGCATTGTAAGCACGACGACCACACCGGTGGACATTTGGGAACCAACGCCAAGCTGATCTCCCAAAAATACGATTAGTGCAGCAACAAGGACGTTGGACAAAAAAGAAATAACAAAAATTCGATCGTTAAATAAGCCATCAAGGACCGATCGAAACGCGCCAAAAACTGCGTCCAAAGCCGCAACTACTGCGATAGGTAAATATGGCTGCAGCCAAATAGGAACTGTGGGCTGCAGTAAAAGACCAAACACAATGCCAACGAGCAATCCGATGGCTGGGATCACGGCGAGTCCTCTTTCGAATCTGATGCGGCAGCTGGCAAAGTAACTTCGCCAACTGTTTGTAGTTCCCAGAATACGCCGTAACTTGCCTCTAACTCTTCAAGCAACAACCCAGCGGTGCTTTCACGAAACCTCGCTGCTAATTGATTTGCGTCGCCCGCTATTGCGGTTACAACATACGGCGGTATCAACGGACGGTAGTTGACCAAGATGGCCTCTCCCGCTGATCTAATTGCAGTAGTCGGCGTCAATCGTCGACCATTAATTGCAATATTAGTGGCCCCAGATTGCCAGAGACCATTGACGATAAGTTGTAGATCTTGATCTATAACTCTGCCCGGTTTATTGTCGATAGTCGGATCTGCAGTACTAGTTGCGTCATCAATAGTCACCGTGACTCCACTGCCTTTGACTTCAGTTTGCCCAGTCGCGCTTCGTAACCGTTCTAAACGCTGCTGCGCTTGCTCGCCCAATGAAGTGCCGGCCAGAATAGAGCTTTCAGCTGAAATCAAATTGTTCTGCGAAGTTAAAACGCTTGCCTCTAGTGCCTGGACTCTTTGGTCAGCCGCCTGTACTCGGTCAACCAAGGCATCTCGCGTTAATGAATTCTCAGTCGCCTGAAGTCGAGTTTGGGCAATTGCCATACCCAAAACCACGGTGACCAATGTGGCTGACAGCGCAACAATTAGAACTCGAATTGAGTCTCTACCGCTTCGACTCTTGTAGTTTGTCTTGTTTGTTCCGTCGTAGTCTGATGCAAGCGCATCTGCGAGCAACGCATCCAGAGAAGCATCAACTCGCATTTAATTTACTTCGCATCAACCAGATCTGCCTCATGTAGAGCAACGCGGCATACCAATACATGGTGATTCCCCAAAATAAAAATGCCCATCCAAAAACATGCGCTACTTCCCCGTAAATATTTTGGAAATTACCAAGCAAAATTAATGGGAGCGCATATAAGAGATTCATGGT
>JBDNJO010000072.1:0-4675 GCA_041687715.1 Candidatus Nanopelagicales bacterium | reverse complement strand
GGCAAATGTGAATCTTGTATTAACTTGGCACCAAATGGACCAGGATCCATCGATGTCATCGAAATTGATGCTGCTACATATCGCGGAATCGATGACGCTAAAGAATTGCGGGAACGCGCTGTGTATGCGCCAGTATCAGCGCGATTCAGGGTCTACATCATCGATGAGGCCCATCAATTAACACGCGAAGCATTTAATGTATTACTTAAATTGGTCGAAGAGCCACCACCACATTTACGATTCATCTTTGCAACAACGGAACCTGAAAAAATTATTCCAACACTTCGCTCTCGCACTCACCATTACCCATTTCGTTTAGTTTCAGCAAAAACTTTGGCGCAGCATTTGGCGCTTATGTGTGAGCGTGAAGGCGTAACTGCTGATCCAGCCGCCTTAGCATTAGTTGCCCGCGCTGGCGCTGGCTCAGTGCGTGATGCCCAATCAGTATTAGGTCAAGTTATTGCTGGGTCTGGACCCGAAGGCGTTACTTATGCAGACACAGTTGCTCAACTTGGATTTACTGATGAAACATTACTAAGCCAAGTCGTAGTTGCAATTGCGCAAAGTAATGGCGCCGAACTATTCACTTTGATTGAAAAAGTTGTGACCTCGGGTAATGAACCCCGTCGATTTGCAAATGATTTATTAGATCACTTGCGCGATTTAGTAGTTGTTACTCAAGTTCCAGATGCAGCGCGATCAGGCTTATTTGATATTCCAAATGAACAAATTGATGACTTGGTAAGTCAAGCAAAACTCTTTACTCCAGCACAACTAGTGCGAGTTGCTGACTTAGTAAGTTCGGGCTTATCTGAACTTCGTGGCGCAGCCTCGCCACGGTTACAGCTTGAACTTTTAGCTGCTCGATTGGTAACTAACGAAGTCACACAAGATTTAATTACCCGTGTTGAAAAACTTGAGCAAGGTGGACCACGAGTAGCGTCATCAGCGCCGGTGCCAGCAAGAGCCCGCCTTGATGCAGCTCAGCCGATAACTATAAGTAATGACGAAGCGCAGCAATCTGCAATGAGGAATGATGCAGCGCAGGTAACTCCAGCGAATTCTTCACCGGAACCCGTTAAGGCAGCGCCGGTAAAACCGAAGGTATCAACTACCCCAGCGCCACTTAAGCCCTCGCAAGTTACGGCTTCAGCCACAGCAACGCAACAAGCTGCTGCAGAAGTAAAAGCAAGTGAGCCACTAACTGGTCCTGTGACATTTGAACAGATTCGCGAAGCGTGGCCGGCAATTTTAGACACCCTGGGCTCGCAAAGTCGAGTCGCAGGCATCGTCATGGTTGACACTGCGCCATTGTCTTTGGGTGAAGGCAATGTTTTAGCCGTCGCGTTTCCAAACATGAACACTATGAATAACGCAGTCAAGAGTGGTCACGATGATCGACTTCGACTTGTGATTGCAAAGTCACTTCACCTTGATGTCACCATTGATCCAACAGTTGATCCAAATCGAGCGGCCCCTGCGAAACCTAAAAAAATTGCAACTGATTCGGGTGATGCCTCGCCAGATGACGAAAACTTACCGACACGTTCCTCAATTGATATCATCACCAGCAGCTTAGGTGGGCAAGTAATTGGTGAAAGCCCACGCGAATCATGAGCAATATTTACGAAGGTATTGTCCAAGATTTAATTGATGAGCTTGCCAAACTTCCAGGAGTTGGACCAAAGGGTGCTACTCGAATCGCATTTCATTTACTCGCTACTGATAACGCCGATGTGACTCGGCTTGCAACTGTACTTGCCGAAGTTAAGGACAAAATTAAATTTTGTCGCACGTGCCATAACGTTTCACAAGATGAACTATGTCGAATTTGTGCGGACACCCGTCGTGACGAAACTTCGATCTGTGTCGTTGAAGAACCAAAAGATGTATTAGCCGTTGAACGAACTCGTGAGTTTCGTGGTCGCTATCACGTGCTTGGTGGCGCCATCAGTCCAATCGATGGCATCGGACCCGATGACCTGCGGGTTACAGAATTAATGACCAGACTTTCAGACAACACGATTACCGAGATCATTTTGGCGACAGACCCAAACCTGGAAGGGGAAGCAACAGCAACTTATCTAACTCGCCTGATTTCACCTTTAGGAATTAAGGTAACGCGATTGGCATCGGGCCTTCCAGTTGGTGGCGATCTGGAATATGCCGATGAAATAACACTTGGACGGGCCTTTGAAGGTCGCCGCCAAGTTAGCCCTTAGGTCCTGCCAACGCTTCGCCAAGAAACCGTGATTTTCTAGAACTCAACTACATTTAGACTTACTTCTTATGGGCTTGATTGTCGCAAAATTTGGTGGGTCATCCGTTGCTGATGCGCCTGGAATTTTGCGTGTAGCCAAACGGATTGTTGATACCAAGCGAGCCGGCAATGAAGTGGTTGTGGTTGTTTCAGCAATGGGCGACACCACAGATGACTTAATCGACTTAGCGAAACAAGTTTCCCCAAACCCACCAGGGCGCGAACTAGATATGTTGCTCACTGCAGGTGAGCGAATTTCGATGGCTGTCTTAGCCATGGCCATTAATGATCTGGGATTTGAAGCTCGGTCATACACCGGATCCCAAGCGGGCTTAATAACGGATTCAACACACGGCAAGGCTCGAATCGTTGATGTTACACCTGGCCGAATTCAAGAGGCACTTCGCGAAAATGCAATCCCAATTGTTGCTGGCTTCCAAGGCGTTTCCCAAGACACAAAAGATATAACGACTTTGGGTCGTGGCGGTTCTGACTTAACTGCAGTCGCACTTGCTGCGGCTTTGTACGCTGATGTTTGTGAAATCTACACCGATGTTGATGGAATTTTTTCAGCTGATCCCCGCGTAGTTCCCAATGCCAGACAAGTTCCGCGCATTACTTATGACGAAATGATGGAACTTGCCGCTGCTGGAGCGAAGGTCTTACATTTGCGATGCGTTGAATATGCAAAGCGTTTTGATTTACCGATTCATGTCCGATCTTCGTTTTCGGATAAAGAAGGAACATTTGTTATCGCTGACTTGGCAGATCAGTCCAAGTTAATGAAGTTGTCCAAATTAGGAGCAATTATGGAACAGCCAATTATTTCGGGTGTAGCGCACGACTTGGGCGATGCAAAGATTACCGTCGTTGGAGTACCAGATCGACCAGGTATGGCAGCAGCGATTTTTCAAGCAGTTGCAGATGCCGGCATAAATATGGACATGATTGTGCAGAACGTCAGTGCGCGAGAATCTGGCGCAACGGATTTAACTTTTACTTGCCCACGCGGTGATGCAACTAAAGCTGAATTTGCACTTCGTCGAATTGAAAAAGAAGTTGCCTTTAAAGATATAGACACAGATGAAAACATTGGCAAGATTTCTTTAGTTGGCGCAGGAATGCGTTCCCACCCAGGTGTTTCTGCAACTTTCTTTAGGGCGATAGCTGATGCAGGGGTAAACGTGGAAATGATTTCAACTTCTGAAATTAGAATTTCGGTGGTGACGCGTGCGGACGATGCAGAAAAAGCTGTTAAGGCCATTCACACTGCATTCGGACTTGACGCTGATGGCGAAGCAGTTGTCTATGGCGGGACGGGTCGATAAACATGGCAAAGAAACCAACGCTTGCAGTAGTCGGCGCAACGGGAGCAGTCGGAACCGTAATGCTCGATCTGCTCTCAACTCGCCCAGATGTTTGGGGCGAAATTAAATTACTGGCCTCTGCTAGATCTGCTGGCAAAGTTCTCCAAGTTCGTGGCAAAGATGTAATTGTTGAAGAACTAACAGACGCTGCATTTGATGGTGTTGACGTGGCAATGTTTGACGTGCCAGATGAGATCTCAGCAATTTGGGCGCCAATTGCAGCAGCTAAAGGCGTCATAGCCGTTGATAACAGTGGGGCATTTCGAATGGACGCTGATGTGCCATTAGTTGTTCCAGAAGTTAATGCTGAGCAGACGCGCAATCGCCCGCGAGGAATTATTGCGAATCCAAACTGCACCACTTTGTCAATGATTGTTGTTGTTGGAGCATTGGAAAAAGCTTTTGGTGTAAGTGAGTTAGTTGTTGCTTCATATCAAGCAGCATCGGGCGCTGGTCAAAGTGGTATCGATGCATTGCACGAACAGATAGTTACGGTTGCGGGCAAAAATTTAGGTAATGAGACAAAAGACGTTCGAAACGCAATTACTAAAAACGATGTCTTCCCAGCCCCACTTGCATTGAACGTTGTTCCTTGGGCTGGATCACTTTCTGAAAATGACTACACCAGTGAAGAAATTAAAGTTCGAAATGAATCCCGCAAGATTTTAGGAAAGCCTTCCCTAAAAGTTCATGCAACTTGTGTCCGAGTGCCGGTAGTAACAACTCACTCCTTAGCTGTGCATGCGGTACTTGATCGCGCAGTTACTGCCGAAGAAGTTCGGTCCTTACTTGCAAATGCACCTGGTGTCTTAGTAACCGATGACCCAGCAAATAAAATTTTCCCAACTCCAATTGATGTCGTTGGAACTGACCCAACTGTTGTTGGCAGAATTCGGGTATCGAAAGAATATCCAAATGAAATTGATTTTTTTGTATGTGGAGACAACTTACGAAAAGGTGCAGCGTTAAATACAGCGCAGATTGCCGAAGTTGTAGCGCAAGAATTTAGTTAAATTCTTGCGCCAGTAGGCATGAAAATAATTTAGTT
>JBDNJO010000071.1:0-2958 GCA_041687715.1 Candidatus Nanopelagicales bacterium | reverse complement strand
CTTCATCGGGCGCCCATACGCCAAACACCCCGCAGGCATCCTGCGGACCTTTTTCACCTGGGAGCAACTCGTGATTGAGTCGACCATCGCCTGCCACGTTACGAGTTTACTCCCTAGCCTGGATTGATCTCGAGCGACTCGAGAAAAGTATCATCACGCTGCCATTGCCTGATCAACCAAAGGCTGCCAGGCTTCTCGCACGTACTTTGGCAACACTAATTCTTCCCACAGATCCAACAAGAACAAGCCATCGATAATTGATTCGATGTCCGCAGGAGTTCCCTCTTGAAGAACCAGTTCATAAACTCGCTCCCGATCTTTGCGATTTGCAAGATTAAATACTCGACTGGTTTGCGACCAATTTAGGTGAAGCGGCAATTCAATCTTGCCCAGCGCTTGCACAGGAGCTAGCCTCGGCAAATGACTTGGCACGCTCACAGAGCGACCGCGAGGACCGCTCACTTGTTGAAACTTAATCTTTGGTTCAACTGAAAGCTCTAAAGACAAAGCTTCAAACATTCGCTCAACAGTTGAAAGTTGTGGCGACTTTCGGCCATTCTCATAAGCAGACAAAGTTGGACGCGAAGTCCCGGAAAGTTCGGCCCACACTTTCTGAGTAATGCCAGCTTGAGTTCTCGCCTGCGCGATCAAGTTCTGCATTGCGCACCTACCCTAGATGTATCTGATTGGATACTAACTCAAACATCAGACAAAATCGATCAAAATCTGAAATCAAAATTCCTAGACAATGGAACTATGGCAAAAGTTACTCGCGGCGAAGCAATGGTCGCGGTCGCTGTTGCCCTGGGCAACCCACATAACGATGAACTAGTTGCAAACGGAGTCAGAACCTCATTGGCTTGGCTGGCCAGGGAACATCCAGGGCGATCAGTTGAAGTCAGAGTCCCGCCGTATCGAGTCGTCCAGATCCTGGCAGGCACCACGCATCGCCGGGGTACGCCGCCAGCAGTGGTTGAGATGTCACCGGAAACTTGGCTCAAGTTATTTATGAATCAGCTCGAATGGGCTGACGGAGTATCTCAAGGAGCAATCATTGCAAGTGGTGATCGCAGCAACTTAAGCGAGATTTTTAAACCAAATACCTGAAAAACCAATCAAACCGCTACTTGCGTTTATTGCGTTTAGATGTAACATTGAGTCATGGTAAAAAAAGTTGCTAACACCGATCAGGCGTCCACAACTGCTAGTGACGCCACTGGAGACCGTAACCAACACCGCGATGCTAAACCCATGACAATTGACACCACAACGCTACCTGTAGCTGCCC
Organism: Candidatus Nanopelagicales bacterium; assembly: GCA_041687715.1. Taxonomy (GTDB): domain Bacteria; phylum Actinomycetota; class Actinomycetes; order S36-B12; family UBA5976; genus UBA5976. The sequence continues at coordinate 1,670 of JBDNJO010000071.1, read as the reverse complement.
AACAAGCCATTGCCGAAGTTATCCGAATCGTCGAAAGTGGTGGCGTACCGCTTGTTACGGGCGACAACGACTACATGACAACATCCGAAGCGGCATTGGTAATTAATGTAACTCGACCAACCATTATTTCTTGGATCGAACAAGGTCGCCTAAGTGCTCACTTAGTTGGAACCCATCGCCGTTTACTATCTTCGGAAGTGTGCGCCCTGCACGCAGAGATTCAAAGTAGTCGAATGGCCGCACTCGATCGCATTCTCAATCCATGAATCAAAAGCGCTTGATTGCGCTCATTGATGCGAACGTTCTAATCCCAGTTGTGATCGGTGATTTACTTGTAACACTTGCGGCTTGTGGTGGATTCACCGCCGTGCTATCACCGGTTGTTCTAGAGGAAGTAGTTCGGAACCAACCAAATTCTCGAAATCGAATGAAAAATATGTTTGACTTTTTCTCAAATGACATAGTTCAGATTCTGCCTACTGAAATCGATAAAGTTCCAACAGTAGTTAATCGAAAAGATGCTCACCTTGTTGTGGCGGCTGAGAAATCCGGCTCAAACTTCATAATTACCAATGACTCGGCACTTACAGTTGAAGTTGCTTCGGGTGATTTTGAGTTCATGTGTATCGGTCCTTGGGAGTTTTTACTTTTAGTTGCGCAAGCACAGCCTTATTCGATTTCAGCAATGGTTGAGGAAATCGCACACAAGCGCAGAGATCCTAACCAGTGGACCGTTGACGCAGTATGGGATCTAATTTTAAGAAATGGTGGCTCACAAGCTCGTAAAGTTAAATCAATAACTGAAAACTATTTTCCTAAATAAAATTAGCCAAACAGTCGAGGCAAGGTTGCTTCGCTGATCGAACGTAATTCTTCGATATTCAGAGAAATCGTTTCGCCAAAAACGCCATTTAGTTCTACTGAAGAACTAGAAGAATCCACCACACCAATCTCGGTAACTGGGAACGACTTAGCCGCGCACATTGCCAAGAACTCATCGTTACGATTCGGGGAAACCGCAACCACAGCCCGAGTTGCTGATTCGCTCCACAAGAACACGAATGCATCCAATTCAGCTGGCACAGCAACCCGTGCGCCAATGCCCGAACGCATGGCCATCTCAATCAAAGTTTGGGCAATGCCACCATCAGAAACATCGTGGGCTGCCGAGAAGAAACCATCCCGAGAACCTGCAACCAAGATTTCAGCCAAAGTTCTTTCAGCGCTCAAATCCAAAACTGGTGGCAGGCCGCCTAAGTGCTTATGAATGGCATGCGCCCATTCTGAACCTGCTAATTCATCGCGGGTGGTGCCAAGTAAGTAAATAAGTTCGCCGTCTTTCTTCCATGCCATTGGGGTACGACGCTCCACGTCATCGATAACACCCAGCACACCAATTACTGGAGTTGGGTGAATTGCCACGTCCCCGGTCTGGTTATAAAACGAAACGTTGCCACCAGTAACAGGCGTACCCAGTTCCAAACAAGCATCTGCAAGGCCTGTTACAGCGCGTTCAAACTGCCACATCACTGCTGGATCTTCTGGCGAGCCAAAATTCAAACAATTAGTAACCGCCAGCGGAACAGCGCCGGTAACCGCAACATTTCGATACGACTCAGCAAATGCAAGTTGCGCGCCTGCATACGGATCAAGGGCAGCAAAGCGCGCGT
>JBDNJO010000008.1:0-4763 GCA_041687715.1 Candidatus Nanopelagicales bacterium | reverse complement strand
CCAAGCATTACTCACTTAATGCCAATTTACGATGGCATGAGTTTTGCAACTGGCGCTGGCCTAACCGCTGCTGGTTCAGCCGCAATTCAGTCGTCATTTAACATGACACCTGCTGTTGCTGCTGCACTTGGCGCATCATCAGTCAAGATGAATGTTGGTTGTCCAAATGACTGGTTCTCATACGCCACAGTTGATGCAGGACTTCGTCTGCTAACAGGTAACGCAGTTCCTAGCAACTACGGCATCACTTGCAAGGTATTCGACGAATCAAATATTGCTTCGATCGATGCCACAGTAGAAAATTCCGTCAACTGGTACGGAATTGACTTTGCAGCAGAATTTGCAAAGTACTGGACAGCAATGTAATTAGTAAGTAATTGTGACTGGTTGGAGTTAGAAATAACTCCAACCAGTCACACTCTTATAGGCAGACCTAAAGCTTGCAATAAATAAGTTTTAATTAGAATCAAGATAAATACTCAGGAGATTGCTGTGACTGTAGACAGTGGCATTAGCCCAGTTCTTGAGTTCACTAATCTGTCCAAAACATTTGGACCAACAAGGGCACTGTCCCACGTAGATTTTGATGTCCGGCCTGGGGAAATCCACGGGCTAGTAGGCCGTAACGGCTCAGGTAAATCCACTCTTATTAAAGTCCTCAGTGGATTCCACGATCCTGATCGTGGCACAAAGCTAAAACTTCGTGGCGAAAACATTGAACTGCCACTACGTGGCAATGACGCTGCGCAACTTGGCATGGTATTTGTGCATCAAGACTTGGGATTGGTCCCAGCTTTTAGTATTTTAGAAAACTTGCGCTTAGGCACTTGGCGCCGCCGTGGACTTTCAAAGATTCCATGGGCTGATGAAAAAAGTACTGTTGCATATCAACTATCCCAATTTGGATTGAAGTGGGATCCACTTACTCCTGTTGGTGCACTGCCACCAGTTGATCGCGCAATTGTTGCGATTGCTCGGGCAATCCGAGAGATCGCAACGAATCCTGAAGGTCACGTATTAGTACTGGATGAACCAACTGCTTATTTGCCAAGTGAATCAGTTGACAAACTTTTTGACGCAGTGAAAAAAGTAACTCGCCAAGGAACAGGTGTAGTTTTCATTAGCCACCGAACCGATGAAATTTTGAATTTAACTGATCGAATTTCGGTGCTTCGCGACGGTCGCAAGGTCGCAACAGTTAACACTCGCGAAACTAAGGAAGCTGACTTAGTCTCGATGATTTTGGGACAGTCCTTGAATGCGTTCTACCCAGATCATGTGCCATCGCCATCTAAAGAAGTTGTACTGTCAACAAAAAATATGGCCGCTGGAAGTATTCCAAAACTAAACATCACATTGCGTCGTGGTGAGGTACTTGGAATGACGGGGCTAATGGGCGCCGGACACGATCAAGTTCCTTATGCGTTATTCGGTGCGCTAGAACATAGCGATGGAACTATCACCATAAAAAACAAGAAGTTTGAAAAAGAAGATTTAAGCCCAAGAAAAGCTGTGAAGCAAGGCGTTGCCCTGCTTCCTGGGGATCGCACCGGAGCAAGTGGCGTGCTATTGGCAACTTTGACGGACAACGTTGGCATGCCAGTTTTGAGCCAGTACTTTAGTGGCGGATTGTTGCGGCGCGATAAATTAAAGAAAGATGTAGGCGAGTTACTGCGTCGCTTTGATGTGAACCCACCAGTTCCAGGTATCGAACTTCGCAAACTTTCTGGTGGTAACCAACAGAAGGCCTTATTGGCAAAATGGATCCAAATTAAGCCAGATATACTTCTTTTGCATGAACCAACACAAGGTGTGGATGTCGGAAGTAAGGCAGCAATTTTTGGCAAGATCGCAGATGCTGCCCGCGCTGGCGCTGGAGTTATCGTGGCATCTGCGGAACATGAAGACTTAGCAAACATCTGTAACCGAGTTCTGATTTTTGCTGACGGCAAAGTTGTTGCGGATTTAACTGGCAGGGAATTAACACCAGAAAAGATCGTAGAACTTAGTTACTTGGGAACTCGTAAGGGTGGTGGCATCAAGCGCGGCTTCGTCTGGCGACCACACATGAATGGTCTTAAAGGCCCGTACCTACACGTCACCCGAAATTACACTTGGTCACCGCACAAAGTCGGTTTCAAGACTCATATCGAGTGGCCGGCACCTGCAAAGCCGCCGGTGCAGTACGAAAAGCAAGCTGCAACGTTTGTTTGGAGTCCACACACTGTTGGCTTCGTGAAGCGCGAATACCGCTGGTTCCCACACACCGTCGGTATGCAAAACACTGTGTTGCCATATCCTGGCCCTCGCGTTGTAAAAGTTGAACGAGAATATAATCTGATTCCAACGGGCGAACTAAGTTCATTCTTTGTTTGGCGTCCACATTACGTTGGTAATAATGAACCGGTTTACTTGGGACCTAAGGATGCCGAGAAGTGGAAGACCGAACTGTCTGCCAGCTTGTCTGCCATGGTTGCCCGCGGCGAAATCACTGCATTAGTTGCAGAGAAGATGGCTAAAGCAGCGGACGTAACACTCGGTAAAGCTCAAGACTTACGCGTGACGATAGAGCTAGATATTCGCACTAGGAATAAGGGCAACGTCGCAGATGTTGATCGCTTTAAGCATGCACTATTAAACATGGATCAGAGCTTGCTTGATGTGAATGGCGTACGAATTCTTGGCATTGAATTACAGCCTGACAAAAATCGCTAGTAACGATCGAACTCCAAGTTGAAAACTTTGAAGCTCAAAAGCGTTGGTCAAGGCTTAGTGGCCCGAACTTCTAAGCGAACGTAATCCAAGGTGTTATCCGTCATGGCTTCGGCAAGAGCCTCAATCTGGGTCAGTGACCAGTCTCTAAAAACCAAAGTTTGTAAGTACGCAATCAGCGTTTCATTACTTGGCAAAACGGTTGGGTGCGGCCGCAGCTCAACTTCAACATTGGTGAATCCAGCTTCCACTAATAATGATGTGGTGTCTTCGACGTTGGCGTAGTACCAACTTGGAAAGCTGGTCCGCGGAAATAGTTCATTCGCTAGTTTGAGCGTGCGATCTAGATTTCCAAATCCACCAGCATCCGTTGCCAGCCTGCCACCTGGCTTAAGGACAGCAAAGAAATTGCGCCAAACGTTATTGTGACCGGCTAGCCAGTGCAGCGCAGCAACGGACATGATCGCATCTGCGCTGTTTGGTTCAACGGGCAGCGGAAGATCTAAGTCGCCCTGGGCAATCCTCACCCTAGGATCAGATCCAATGCCAGCTCGACATTGATCCAGCATGGTGCTGCTCTGGTCAACACAAATTAAATTTCCAGAAGTGAGAGTTTCCAGAGCAACTTGGGCATCTCGGCCAGTTCCAGAACCGGCATCCAGCAAAGTTTCATTTGGTTGCAAATTCAGTGCTGCAATAGTTCGCTTACCCCACTCTTGATGAGGTAAAGGGAGAGCATCATAAGCAGGGCCATTCCATTCAGTCATCAGCTGCTCCAAATGCTCCAGTAGTTTTTAGCGCAGAAATTTGCTCATCAGTTAGATCAAGTAGTTCTTTTAGTACTGAAATCGTATGCTCGCCACGTTTTGGCGCCCGAGAATATTTTTGTCGCTTTGGACCAACATTTACTGGTGATGCTGGGGTGCGGAGCTTGCCAAAATACTCGTGCTCACTGCTTGCAATCATTTGTCGGGCAATGGTGTGCTCTTCCTTGAAGGCCTGCTCAATGGTGTTGACGGGAGAACTTGGCACACCAGCAGGCACAAGATCAGCTAGCCAGTCTTTGGTTGTTCGCGTTTTGAAGATGTCATCTAGCTGACTAACCAGTGCGTCTCGGTTTTCGTAACGCTTTGTGAAATTAATAAAATCTGGGTTAGTCGCTAGGTCTGGACGTCCAATTACCTCGCAGAGACGTTCATAAAATTTCTCCTTAGCGCAACCAATAACAACCCAATCGTCCTTAGTTTGAAAAACTTGGAATGGAACTAGTGATGGATGGGCTGAGTGTGAGTGCCGAAGCGGCTCGTGACCGCCAGATAAATGCCAAGACCCAATGTAGGTAGTCATGGAAAGCGCAGTGTCATAAAGAGATACGTCGCAGTCCATCCCGATGCCGTCACGTCGAGAGGCGTGAATGCCACTTACTAAAGCAAGCGCGGCAACAAATCCGCCGGAGAAATCTACAAGTGAAAGCCCACTCTTTGTTGGTGGGCCATCGGGTTCACCAGTTAGTGACATCCAACCTGCAAGTCCTTGCAGCATGTAGTCATAACCAGGCTCGTTAGACCTAGGACCAGACATACCAAAGCCACTAAGGGAGCAACAAACTATCGCTGGATTCAAATGCTTGAGGTCATCGTAGGTAATTTTAAGTTTTGCAGGAACGTCGCCGCGCAAGTTCGAATACACCGCATCACTTTGCTTTACCAAGTCTTCAAAAGTGGCGCGACCACTCGGACTTGATAAATCAAGTGAGATCGATTCTTTGTTTCGGTTAAACGTTTCGAAAAAAAGTGAATCCTCTTCATGCGCATAAGGCGGCACATAGCGCCCAACGTCGCCACCAGAATTGGGGTCTTCAATCTTTATGACGCGCGCGCCTAGATCAGCGAGGTGAACTGTGCCAAAGGGTCCGGCGCCAAATTGCTCTAGTGAGAGTATGGTGATCCCCGAAAGTGGAAGTGGCATTATTTATCCTTTTTGTTTGATGACTAGCTATTACAAAATTCATTTACTGCTAGGTGCACAATTCCAGACCCAATAGTAATTTT
>JBDNJO010000070.1:0-2977 GCA_041687715.1 Candidatus Nanopelagicales bacterium | reverse complement strand
GGCACCACTGCGTTTTGGGAGATTGCCGCTTTTGGATTAATCCGCGATCGCGCGCAGTTCTTAACTTTTGGCGAATTTGGAACTAAGTTTGCAAGTTGTGCAATCGATGCTCCGTTTTTGGGTGAGCAATCAGTAATCAAAGCCGAACCTGGTGGTGCGCCTGCATTTGCGCCCGCATCCGGAATTGATGCGTATTGCACGCCGCATAACGAGACTTCAACTGGAGTTGCGATCCCACCAGTTCGTCCAGCCGGCGCGGATGCAGACGCGCTCGTACTTATTGATGCCACTTCCGGTGCTGGCGGCTTACCTGTTGATTTATCAGTTGTTGATGTTTATTACTTCAGCCCACAAAAATGTTTTGCATCTGATGGTGGGTTGTTCATCGCAATCATGTCGCCGCGGGCGATCGCTCGCGCGCAAGAGATTAAAGCTTCTGGTCGTTACATTCCAGCATTCTTAGATTTAGTAACTGCCATTGAAAATTCGCGATTGGAGCAGACCTACAACACTCCTTCTGTTGCGACGATTGTGATGATGAACGAGCAAGTTAAATGGTTCAACACAAATGGTGGATTGGATTGGTGCGTAGCTCGCACAAAAGAATCATCCGATGCTATCTATGACTGGGCAACAGCGAGTCCACATGCCACACCATTCGTTGCCGATCCAGCTAAGCGTTCCCAAGTTGTTGCCACCGTAGATTTTGATGAGTCAATCAATGCCGAAAACGTTGCCAAAGTTTTGCGCGCTAACGGCATCGTTGATACGGAGCCATACCGCAAACTTGGACGCAATCAACTTCGAATTTCGGTCTTTCCTGCCGTTGAGCCAAGTGATGTTCGGCAGCTGCTAAAAAGTATCGATTACATCATTACCAAGTTGGGCAAGTAAGGATTTAAAGTAGTTACTAGATACAGTTAGTCAGTGATTAATCGCCGACCTGTTCGAGATAAGACCACCTGGATTTCCTACCTACAAGCAACTTGTTTCGCTTGGTTTATTTTTGGATTTGGTGGCGCACTGCAGTTTTTGCGCGAAGACCTCGAATTATCACGAACTCTAGTTTCGTTTCATTCCCTTGCTATGGCATTTGGTTCAGTAACTGCTGGGATTGCAACAAGCTCAATCATCAAGCGCACCGGTAGAGGTCGGATGCTGCGCTATTGTTCGATTTTGCTTGCTACTGGAATTTTGTTTTTCACTTTAGGCCGATCACTGCCATTTACTTTGATCGGCGTTGCCTTAACAGCGTGCGCTGGATCATTAATTATTCAGGGCACAGCGTCTTATCTTTCCTACCAACAAAAGCAAGCAGCGCCCGCAGCGATTAGTGAACTGCATGCAATCGCGTCTTCGATCGGATTATTGGCACCAGTACTAGTTGGCATCGGTGTCACGGTTGGATTCGGTTGGCGCCCAGGCATTCAAGTCTCTGCCGTTTGTGTATTGCTAATTGAATTTGCCCGAGGTAAAGATACTGATACCTATGGTCCTAAGTCACAAGTTGATGTGGAATCTGGCCATCACGATCTGCCAGGAGACATGCCAAGTATTTTTTGGTGGTCTTGGCTTGCCGTAGTTTGCACTGCAAGTGTGGAATTTTCGATGTTGCTTTGGTCTCCTGAAGTTTTAACTACCCAAGGTGGATTAACTAAAGGCGCCAGCGCTGCTGCGCTGGCAACGGTCGTTGGCGGAATGTCGGTTGGTCGATTGGTTGGAGCACGCTTAACTTCCAAGTTTGATTCCGAGAGCTTGTATCGCGCTTCCTTAGTTATTTCTTTTGTTGGCTTTTTAGGATTTTGGCTAAGTTCTTCAGCGACAGTCATGCTAGTTTCCCTGACTGTTACTGGGCTTGGCATGTCATTACATTTTCCATTTGGCTTTGAGCGCGCGCTTCGAGCAAGTGGTGGGCGTCCAGATCGTGGCGGTGGCCGATTGTCAATTGGTTCCGGACTTGCCAGCGGTATTGCACCGTTTGCACTAGGAGCAATGGCTGATCAAATTGGCATTCAAAGCGCTTACGCGATTGTGCCAATCAGCATGATTTTGGCAATTTTTATTGCTTGGTTTCGGCCCGTTAAAACTTCACACTAAACAAGTGGCGCGACGGCTGCAGCTACAACTGCAATAAAGAAACTAGCTAAAACGATGATGGTTACAACACGCCGGGTACGAGAATTCATATCTCAACTTTAATACATAACTAAATGCACTTGGACATAGCAATGGGGCGCACCGTTTTTCACAGTACGCCCCAAAGATTGGGTGTTACTTATACGCCGAAGAGTTCCTTCAGTGGATGCACGCCAAAGTAAATCACGAATGCTGCGGCAATAATCCACATCAATCCAGAAATTTCCTTTGACTTGCCTTGGGCGATCTTGATAGCAACGAAGGAAACCATGCCTGCGCCAATACCGTTAGTGATCGAGTAAGTAAATGGCATCAAGATGATCGTCAAGAACGATGGAATCGCAATTGCATAGTCTTCAAATGGGATGTGACGAATTTGCGTCATCATCAAGAATCCAACAATTACTAACGCTGGAGCTGCTGCTTCGTAAGGCACGATCTTTGTTAGTGGCGCAATAAACATTGCAAGCAAGAACAAGGATCCAGTTACCAAGCTGGCGATACCAGTGCGAGCGCCATCACCAATTCCCGATGCTGATTCAATGTATGCAGTGTTGGATGATGTTCCAGCCAAACCACCTGCCATCGCAGCAATTGAGTCAACTGTGAGGATTGGTCCTAAGTGCTGGACTTCGCCATCAGCTGTTAACAAATCAGCTTCGGTAGCCAAACCTGTAACTGTTCCGATGGTGTCAAAGAAGTCACTAAGCAAAAGTGAGAACACGGCAAGACCAGCTGCTAAGACGCCAATGGCACCAAAGGCCCCAAAGATATCAAATTGAAACAGCGGACTTGGATCAACAAAGCCAATTACCGTCTCTGGGATTGCTGGAACCGTAAG
>JBDNJO010000069.1:0-15700 GCA_041687715.1 Candidatus Nanopelagicales bacterium | reverse complement strand
TGGCTTTAGAAGTTTTCGACTCTGCAAACCGCGCAATTTCATGACCTGTGTAAAAGCCTGAAGGCTCTGGCTTTAGAAGTTTTCGACTCTGCAAACCGCGCGATTTCATGACCTGTGTAAAAGTCCGAGGCGAAAAATTTGCGAAGCAACTCTTTTGAGCAGCGGAGCTTTTGCATAGGTCATCTGCTACTGAGTAAAACCGCCGACATGGAGACTAATTTCCAAGTCTGTGAGATTCTCGTCTGACTCCGCTAGTACCATAATCCAATGGCCGTCCCCGTATTAACACATGAGCAACGCTGCGCAGCCTCGGCAAAGGCGGTAATTATTCGCACTAAGCGAGCCACACTTCGCAAGCAACTTAAAGATTCTGAAATCTCATTCACTGAAGTTTTGTCTGTTGCTATTTCGGATGACATTGTTTCGGGCATGAAAGTGGTGACCATCCTTGAGTCTCTTCCGGGCATTGGGAAAATCAAAGCAGCAGCCCTGATGGATTCATGCGACATCGCGCTATCTCGTCGCATGAAAGGGCTGGGCACAACCCAGTCCCAGAAACTTCGCGTGGCGCTTAACGGTCGGGCGTCATGAGCGCTCACTTAGTAGTGCTTTCTGGGCCAAGTGGCGTTGGAAAATCTTCCGTTATTCGCGAGGCTTTAAAAGAATTGCCGACCACGTGGCTTTCAGTTTCAGCAACCACTCGAAGTCCTCGGCCTGGCGAAGTCCATGGCGAAAACTATTTTTATGTTTCCAATGAAGAATTTGATCACATGATTAGCCATGATGAATTACTTGAATGGGCGCAATTCGCGGGCAATCGTTATGGCACTCCGCGAAGTTCCGCCGAAGAGAAATTAGCAAGTGGCATTCCCGTTCTGCTCGAGATCGAAGTGCAAGGAGCCCGCCAAGTTCGCGAGTCTATGCCTGAGGCTGTCCTGGTATTTTTGGAGCCACCTGCCTGGGCAGATCTTGAAGCTCGCCTTGCTGGCCGTGGCACCGAGTCTGCCTCCCAGATCCAAGAACGCCTCGATGTGGCGCTAAAAGAGTTGGAATCATCGGGTTTCTTTGATCATGTGATCATAAATGACGACGTTTCGCGGGCCGCCCGCGAGTTGGTACAATATTTGACGTAAGAGTTTCATATTTCCCGCAATTTACAAGGAGTCCAACGTGACTGCAGCTGCTCCAGAGGGCATCACCAATCCACCCATCGACGAACTTTTAGCCGTCGCGGACTCCAAGTACGCACTAGTTATCTACGCAGCCAAGCGCGCGCGTCAGATCAATGCTTACTACTCACAACTTGGTGAAGGTCTTCTTGAATATGTTGGACCACTAGTTCCTTCTGGCAATCAAGAAAAGTCACTGTCAATTGCACTTCGCGAAATCAACGAAGGCAAACTGACGATTGAACCAGAAACTGCTGCTTAAGTCGGTTTCTCCCGACAATAGTTATCGGAAATATCCGTGACTTTCGCCGCACGTCCAAACTTGGTTAACAAGTCATGAAGAAATCCCTAAACATTGTCCTAGGTGTCAGCGGCGGCATTGCTGCTTACAAAGTTGCTTACATACTTCGCTTACTAACTGAAGCTGGTCACAACGTTCAAGTTGTGCCAACTCAGGCTTCGCTAAATTTTGTAGGCTCCGCAACTTGGGAAGCACTTTCCGGCAATCCAGTTAACGCACAAGTGTGGGATGACGTAGCTGAAGTACCACATGTGCGCATCGGACAAGCTGCTGATTTAGTAATAGTTGCCCCAGCCACTGCAGACTTAATTTCGCGCGCAGCCTCTGGCGCTGCAAATGACTTACTAACAAATGTTTTACTGACTGCAACTTGCCCAATTGTTTATGCCCCTGCAATGCATACCGAGATGTGGCTCAACCCAGCAACTAAAGAAAACGTGGCAACGCTGCGCTCGCGTGGTTGCTTAGTTATTGAACCAAGTGATGGTCGCTTAACTGGCGATGACAGTGGACCAGGTCGCTTGCCAGATCCCGAAGAAATTGTTTCCATCGCACTTGGCGTACTTAGTGAACAAGATTTACTTGGCCAAGACATTGTTATCACTGCCGGTGGTACCCGCGAGTTTCTAGATCCAGTTCGCTTCTTAGGCAACAGCTCAAGTGGCAAGCAAGGTGTTGCCTTGGCAGTAGCTGCGCGTAACCGTGGCGCAAAAGTTACTTTGATTTGCGCAAACGTTTCGGTGCCACTTCCTGTTGGCGTAACAATCGTCAACGTAATCACTGGCGATGACATGTTGGCTGCTGCGCTAAATTCCGCAACGACTGCAGATGTTATTGTCATGGCAGCAGCAGTTGCAGATTACAAACCAAAAATCACGCAAACTTCCAAAATGAAAAAATCAGCTGATGGTTCGGTGCCAAGCATTGAGCTTGAACGCACGGTAGACATCTTGGCTGACCTAGTAATTCATCGAGGCACCTCGCATCCCGATCAAGTAATTGTTGGTTTCGCTGCCGAGACTGGCGATGACAGGGGTTCGGTCATGGAACATGGCATAGCAAAATTGCAACGCAAGGGTTGCGACTTATTGGTTATCAACGAAGTAGGACCAAATCTGGCTTTTGGCACTGACGACAATGAAGTCACGATTTTGACGCGCGATCCTGCCTCACAACTAACCATTGCCAAGACCTCAAAAACGCAGATCGCCCATGCCATTTGGGACGCCGTTATTAGCCTGCAAAGTCATAGCAACTAGTCCTAACCTGCGTAAGTTCGGCAAGGCAAACCTGCTAATGTTGGCAAGGAAATGCGCGCTTGAGCAGGAGCCCCTAAGTATGAGCGCAACCACATACTTGTTTACTCATCTAGCAAAGGCAACGCAATGTCAGGTCGTTTATTTACTTCTGAGTCCGTAACTGAGGGCCACCCAGACAAGATGGCAGATCAGATTTCTGATGCCATTCTTGATGACTTACTCGCGCAAGATCCCAAGAGCCGCGTAGCGGTTGAAACCATGCTTACTACCGGACAGATCCACGTTGCCGGCGAAGTAACAACAAATGGTTTTGCTGACGTGATGGCACTAGTTCGCACAGTTGTTTGCGAAATCGGTTACGACAGTTCCGAAAAGGGTTTTGATGGCAACTCGTGTGGTATCTCGGTTTCCATTGGCGCCCAGTCACCTGACATCGCACAAGGTGTTGATGATGCCTTTGAAGAACGCGTAACAGGTTCCGCTGATCCGCTAGATCGTCAAGGCGCCGGCGACCAAGGTTTGATGTTTGGTTACGCATCCAATGACACTCCAGAATTAATGCCACTTCCAATCACAATTGCCCACCGTCTTGCCGAGCAACTAACTGCTGTTCGTAAGTCCGGGCAAATGGCTTACTTACGACCAGATGGTAAGACTCAAGTAACTATCGAATACGACGGAGATCGTCCAGTTCGCCTAGACACAGTTGTCGTTTCTTCCCAGCACGCGGATCACATTGATCTAGATAAGCAACTTGCACCAGAAGTTCGCGCCAATGTTGTCGAGCCAATCTTGGCTAAGTTCGACATTGATGCCACTAACTTCAAATTATTAGTTAACCCAACTGGCAAGTTTGTCGTCGGCGGTCCAATGGGCGACGCCGGATTAACTGGTCGCAAGATCATCGTTGACACTTACGGCGGCATGGCTCGTCACGGTGGCGGCGCATTCTCCGGTAAGGATCCATCAAAGGTTGATCGCTCGGCAGCATATGCCATGCGTTGGGTTGCCAAGAATGTTGTGGCCGCTGGTCTTGCAGCGCGCTGTGAAGTTCAAGTTGCTTATGCAATTGGTAAAGCGCAACCTGTTGGCGTATTTGTAGAAACTTTTGGCACTGGAACTGCGCCTGAGGAAAACATTCGCCAAGCGATCTTAAAAGTATTTGATCTACGCCCAGCGGCGATCATTGCTGATCTTGAACTACTTAATACCAATGTTGTTAAGTATCGCCCAACAGCTGCTTACGGTCACTTTGGTCGCCCAGGTTTCACTTGGGAACGTACCGATCGCGCCGAATCACTGAAGGCTGCTATTTAACCTGCAATTAAACAAAAGCCCAGCGGATAAATCGCTGGGCTTTTGTTTTGCTGTCACTAGGTAATGCCAGACTGTGACAGTGAGTGAGGATCAACTTAGCCTGGTGCCAGGCAAGAAAAAGCGCGTTAAGGCCGAAGTGCCAATCGCCAAGACAGCTCCCATTGCCCAAATCGCAATCGATAGTTCGCTACCTCACTTAGCCCGGTTATTTGATTACGCAGTTCCAGAAAAATTGGATAGCCAAGCTGTGCCCGGTGTGCGAGTGCGGGTTCGCTTTGCTGGCAAGTTAACGGATGGCTGGTTAATCTCGCGAAGTGAAGAAAGCGATCACCCCGGCACTTTGGCTGCCATTACGAATGTGATCTCACCAGAAGTTGTTTTGTTGCCACACATTCTCGAATTAGCGCAAAGCGTCGCAGACCGGCAAGCTGGCACACTTTCAGATGTTTTACGAAATGCAATTCCAAATCGTCATGCTGGCGCAGAAGCAACGGTTTTTCCGAGTGCGCCCACTGTGCCTGAAATCCAGACGCAAGGATGGCTAGATTACGTTGGCGGCACCGCGCTTATTAAGCGCACGATTGCGGGTGAAGCCCCCCGCGCAATCGTGACAACAGGTACAGATGATCCAGCCGAGTTGCTTGCGCAATACGCAATGGCAGTTGCCCACGGCGAAAAAGGAATTGTTGTTGTAGTTCCAGATCGATCTGCCATCGATCGCGTTACTGCCTGCTTAAAGTCGCTGGGTTGTCCAAGTCATAGTGTGGCCACACTTGCAGCAGATGACGGTCCATCTGTTCGTTATCGCAACTGGCTATCGGTATTGCGGGGCACATCGCGCATTGTGATCGGAACCCGCTCCGCGGTATTTGCGCCCGTAACAAACTTGGCAGCCATCTGTGTCTGGGATGACTGGAATGACACTTTGTCAGATCCGCAATCGCCGTACTGGCATGCCCGCGATGTTGCGGTGCTACGTAGCTCTCAACAAAACACGGCGTTGGTTTTAATCGGGGCAACTATGTCCGTTGAAGCCTGCGCATTAATGCCATGGGTTGCCCACGTTGCCAAGAGCCGGGATCAACTTCGCGCGCAGTCTCCAAAAGTACGAAGCGCACTTGATGAAATTGGTGAGCGCACTAATCCAGCAGCAAGTGGTTCGCGCATTCCTTCGATAGTTATGCAGACCATGAAGGCCGCTTTAGTAACTGGTCCAGTGCTTGTCTTAGTTTCGCGAATTGGATACACGCCTCGAATTGTTTGTGACACTTGTCGAACTTCGCCGAGTTGCTCAGTGTGTAGTGGACCCTTAATGCAAACTGCCCGATCAAGTGCGCCCGCTTGTAATTTATGTGGTCACTTGGAAACTGCATGGCATTGCAAGAAATGCAAAGGCACAAAAATTAGAGCAGCAGCTGTTGGTAGTGAACGAACAGCCGAAGAACTTGGGCGCGCATTTCCTGGAATTCCAGTTAGATCCTCGACTAGTGATCACATCTTGCGAACTGTTGATGCGCGGCCAGCCATTGTGGTGGCAACTGCTGGCGCTGCGCCAATTGCAACTGGGGGATATGCAGCTGCAATCTTGCTGGATGGCACTGCGATGTTGTCGCGCCCTGAACTAAGCGCAACCCAAGAAACTTTTGCAAAATGGAGTGAATGTGTTTCGCTAGTGCGCGCTACTGGCGATGTCGTTGTCGTTGCTGACTCCGAACATCCTGCAGTCCAAGCCTTGATCCGGCACGACCCAGCTGGCTTTGCAAATCGCGAACTAGAGCAGCGCACTCAAGTCTCATTGCCACCCGCAGTTCGCTTAGCTGCGCTAACAGGTGAACCTGCAGATGTCGATGAAGCAATTGCGCTACTTGAACTTGGTCCCGAGATTATGAAGCGTGGCCCGGTACCTGGCAAAGACACCCAGGTTCGCATGCTGCTTTCTTGTGATCGGCGATCAGGTCTGCAACTTTCCGCGCAACTTAAGGCAATGACCGCAGCGCGTAGTGCGAAACATAAAGGTGGCACTGTGAACGTTCGAATTGATCCGCAAAACCTCTAAACTTGAGATAACGCGAAGCTCATTTTAAGAAGGTGTCAGATGTCGGTTAAACCCGTGCGGTTATTTGGTGATCCAGTTCTGACTACACCTGCGTTAGAAGTTACAACTTTCGATAAAGAACTTCGCCAACTCGTAGCTGACTTAACTATGACAATGCAGGAAGCACCGGGAGTTGGCCTTGCTGCTCCACAAATTGGTGTCTCACTTCGCGTCTTTACTTATGACGTTGATGACGCGATCGGTCATTTAATTAATCCAGTTTTAGATTTGTCAGATGAAATGCAAGATGGCCCCGAAGGTTGCTTGTCGCTTCCTGGCTTAACTTTTGACACCCCACGAGCAATGAATGTCGTTGCTAAAGGCATGAACATGTTCGGTGAGCCCGTAACCATTATTGGCACTGAACTAGTGGCTCGTTGCGTGCAGCACGAAACTGACCATTTAGATGGTGTGCTTTTTATTGATCGCTTGGACGTTGAAGCCCGCAAGGAAGCCATGAAAGCAATTCGCGAAACCGAATGGTTCGCAGCTGGCGGATCAACTATTAAAGTAAGCCCGCACACCATGTTTAATGGCATGACTTAAGCGTGCTTACCCAAATATGAAAATTGCTTTTGCTGGAACTCCGCTAGCTGCCGTGCCAACGCTAACTGCGTTACTTGCATCGAATCACGAAGTCGCACTGGTGATTACTCGCCCCGATGCCCCTTCTGGTCGAGGTCGCACATTAACTTCAAGTCCAGTTGCTGATGTTGCGGGATTAAGTGGCGTCCCTGTTCTTAAAACTTCTGACTTAAGTAGTCATCGCGAAAAGTTTGCTGCCGTTGATTGCGTAATCGTTGTGGCATTTGGCGCCATGGTGCCACGCGAATTACTTGATGTGCCAAAGCATGGCTGGATAAATGTTCATTTCTCGCTGCTGCCACACTGGCGCGGCGCAGCGCCAGTGCAATACGCGATCTTAAGTGGCGATGAAATCACTGGAGTTACCACATTTCAAATTGATGAAGGTCTAGACACTGGACCGATGCTGGCTTACTTAACAACCCAAATTGGGCCAGCCGAGACTTCAACTGAATTATTGGATCGACTTTCCCTCGAAGGTGCCCAGTTAGCACTGGCAACTTTGACTGGCGTATCAAACGGCTCGATCCTGCCATTGCATCAACCAATTGATGGCATCTCACACGCACCAAAATTAACGGTGTCTGATTCTCGCGTGCGTTGGAATGATCCAGCACTTGCTGTTGATCGCCGGATTCGCGCTGTCACAAAAGAACCAGGTGCCTGGACTATGCACGGCGAACTTCGCACCAAGCTTGGTCCCGTCACAGTAAGTCCGCACGTTACAGATTTAGCACCTGGCCAAGTTGAACTACGCGATGGCGAAGTTCTTGTCGGAACCGGCAGTCACGCCATTGCGTTAGATACCGTGCATGAAGCAGGTCGCAACGTAAGTGATGCCAAAGTTTGGTTGAACAATCAGAGTTCATCAGTAGTTTTTGAGTGAAGACTTCTGGCGCAACCAGGCGAGTTGCTTACGATGTTTTGCAAGCCGTCCATGAGAAAGATGCTTATAGCAACTTAGTTTTACCTGCAGCACTTGATCACTTAAAAGTCTCTGCGCGTGATGCCGGTTTAGCAACTGAAATGACGTACGGAACATTGCGTCGGCAAGGAAGTCTGGACGTAGTGATTGATGCCTGCGCATCCCGTACTGACACCATGGATAGTTCAGTTCGTGATGTATTACGTGTTGGGGCTTACCAATTACTCTTTATGCGAATCCCATCGCACGCAGCTGTCGATGAAACAGTTTCGTTAGCGCGCGAAGTTGCAGGCATGGGTGCCTCCAAATTTGTTAATGCCGTATTGCGAAAAGTTTCAGCGCAAACATGGGATGAGTGGCTTGCGGAATTAAGCGAAGGTAAGTCAGCAGTTGAAGTTTTATCTCTTGAATTTTCCTACCCTGCGTGGGTCATTCGAAGTCTGGCTGATGCCTACAAATGCGACGAAGTATCAATTCGCGAAGTACTCGCTGCTGGTAATGAGCCAGCGCTGGTATCGCTCGTTGCAAAACCAGGTCAAGCAACTGTAGAAGAGCTGCTCGACTTGCCGCATGTTTCACCTGGAGCTTGGTCGCCACTTGCCGCCACGATCTTGCGCCCAAGTGGCCCAGAGGAAAATTGGTCCACTCGACCAGGCGACATTGACGCAGTACGTGATAACCGAATTGGCGTGCAAGACGAAGGAAGTCAGCTAGTCGCACTTGCCGTTGCAAATGTTGAAATCGCAGGACCGCAATCCCACTGGTTAGACATGTGCGCGGGCCCTGGTGGTAAAGCTGCAATCCTTGCTGGGCTGGCAAGTGAAGTTGGCGCTGACTTTACTGCGCTTGAACCAATCGCTGCTCGTGCGCATTTAGTTTCAAATTCACTTTGGAACGCACCGGGGGAACATCAAGTAATCACAATTGATGCTCGCGAATTTGAATCTGAATTTGAATTTGATCGAATTTTGGTAGATGCACCTTGCACTGGCCTGGGCGCACTTCGCCGGCGTCCTGAAGTTCGCTGGCGTCGCCAACCAAGTGATTTGCCGCCGCTAACTTCACTACAACAAGAACTCTTAACTAAGGCGAGCACATTAGTTCGTGTTGGGGGAGTTGTTGGATACGTGACTTGCTCACCGCACTTAGCTGAAACTGACGCGATCGTTGCAAACTTTTTAAAACGCAATCCAAATTTCGAAGCCATGGATGTTTCGCCCGCTTTGCCACAACTTGAATTACCTGTTGGCTCGATGAGTCTGCGCTTACGCCCTGACGTGCATCACACTGATGGAATGTTCTTGGCCCTATTGCGCAGGACCGCATAAACCTCTTGTGTTGGCTAGGCTAAAGCCGTGGGTATTCGAATTTCGCCGAGCATACTTTCGGCTGATTTTGGCAATTTAGTTGCTGAGTGCAATCGCGTTGCAGCGGGCGCCGATTGGCTCCACGTAGATGTCATGGATAACCACTTCGTTCCAAATTTAACGATCGGCCCAGTAGTTGTGGAATCACTCATAAGCCAAGTTTCAACACCAGTTGACTGCCACTTAATGATTAGTGATGCAGATCGCTGGGCTCCGGGTTACGCCGAACTTGGTGCAAAGAGTGTCACGTTTCACGTCGAGGCCGCTACTAACCCGCGCCAAGTTGCGCGAGACATTCGTAGCCATGGCGCTCGCGCTGGGCTAGCAATTAAGCCAGGCACAAAACTTGAACCTTACGAAGATTTATTTCCCGAACTAGACATGATTTTGATCATGACTGTTGAGCCAGGTTTTGGCGGCCAGTCATTCATGGCAGATCAAATGCCAAAAGTGCAACGCTCTCGCGAATTAATTAAAAATCTTGGCTTAGACATTTGGGTGCAAGTTGATGGTGGCGTATCGCAAAGCACGATCGAGCAGTGTGCCGATGCTGGGGCGGACACTTTTGTTGCGGGCTCAGCTGTTTACAACACAGATGATGCTCTCGCTGCAATCGCAAATCTTCGCAGTAAAGCGCAGAGCGCAACTGATACGTCTTGGTGGTGCGCAAACTAGTGGCACCCGAGCAATACATGTCTCGCGCACTTGAGCTAGCTATCAACGCTGATCTTGCGCGCGACACAAATCCAATTGTTGGCGCGGTCCTAGTTGATGCTGCCGGAAACATAGTTGGCGAAGGATTTCATAACGGCAGTGGCAGCGCGCATGCTGAAGTGCTGGCCATTGCGCAAGCTGGCGAAAAAGCAAGAGGCGCAACTTTGTATTGCACTTTGGAACCATGCAATGCGCAAGGCAAAACTGGACCATGTGCGCAAGCAGTCATTAGCGCTGGAATTTCAAAAGTTGTCATCGCCCAGCGCGACCCCAACGTTGCAATGTCTGGTGGCGCACAAACTTTAGTTGCTGCTGGCATCGGAGTTGAATTTGATGTGATGTCCGAACAGGCACGCGAACTTAATGCATCGTGGAATTTTGCGCACGAAACAAATCGCCCGTGGGTTATTTGGAAAACTGCAACATCACTTGATGGCTTCATTAGTGCAACAGATGGCACTAGCCAATGGATTACCGGTGAGCCAGCCCGCGAGCGAGTCCAAGAACTAAGAGCCAGTGTCGGCGCGATTGTTACTGGTTCTGGAACTGTGTTAGCTGATGATCCATTACTTACCGTGCGAAGTCTTAGCAATGATGATCAACCGCTACGCGTAATTGTTGGCGATCGGGAAATTTCAAAAGACGCGAAAATTTTCACTGGTCCCAAGCCTGCTATTCGAATCAAAGGTGACTTGAGCGACGTTATTACTGCGCTGTGGCAAGAGCATGGTATTCATAAAGTTTTAGTAGAAGCGGGCGCTGCAATTGCGCAATCACTGTGGTCCGCGCAGTTAGTCGATGAGGTTTATTGGTTCCAAGCCCCAGTACTTATTGGCGAAGGCACTCCCGCAATTGGGCCTTTTGGCGTTAATACCCTTGCTAATGCTCCTCGATTTCCCCAATATCAACTAGATCGTGTTGGATTAGACCTACTTATCCATTTCAAAACTCGTTAAGGCAGATTATGTTCACTGGAATTGTTGAAGAACTTGGGTTCGTTGCTGCGATCCAAGAGTTGCCCGACAATGCAATTCGGCTAACTATTCAAGGCCCATTAGTTCTTAGCGATGCGTCCTTAGGTGATTCCATTTGTGTGAACGGAGTTTGCTTAACAGTTGCAGTCCAAGACGGCGACACATTCACTGCTGATGTGATGAGCGAAACCATAAACCGAACTACGATCGGTGATTTAATTTCTGGTTCCCAAGTAAATCTTGAACGTCCCGTAACTTTAGCTACGCGACTTGGTGGACATTTAGTGCAAGGCCACGTGGACGCTGTTGGAAACGTTAGCGCTCGAGTACATTCGGAAAACTGGGATGTTGTCACAATTACTCCACCTGTTGAATTGTTGAAATACATTGTGGAAAAAGGCAGCATCACAATTGATGGCACCTCACTAACGGTCTCAGCCGTTGATGATAAAACATTTTCGGTTTCGTTGATTCCTTCTACACTTGATAAGACCACGCTGGGCACGCGCCAAATTGGTGATCGAGTTAATTTGGAAGTTGATGTTTTGGCAAAGTACGTCGAGAAGTTAGTTGCGATGCGATGACCCGTTTAGATTCAATTGAAGATGCCATCCTTGCCATCCGGGAAGGAAAGCAAGTTGTCGTAGTCGATGACGAAGATCGCGAAAATGAAGGCGACTTAATTTTCGCGGGCGCAAAATCCACACCAGAAGCAATCGGCTTTATGAATCGCTACACCTCAGGCGTAATTTGCGTTCCGATGGAAGGCCAAGCCCTTGATCGCTTGGGCCTACCGCCAATGACTCACATCAACGAAGATCGCAAAGGAACCGCGTACTCAGTCAGCGTTGATGCGCGCGATGGCATTGAAACTGGAATTAGCGCAGCTGATCGTTCCCGAACTATTCGAGTCCTTTGTGATACGGCAACTGAACCTTTCGAATTAACCCGTCCAGGTCACGTTTTCCCACTTCGCGCAATGCCTGGCGGCGTACTTCGTCGTCCCGGTCACACTGAAGCAGCTGTTGATTTAGCTCGCCTTGCGGGATTAACTCCAGCCGGTGTTATCGCTGAAGTAGTTCATGATGATGGCTCCATGATGCGCGCTCCAGCGCTTCGGGAATTTGCTGACACCCACGGCTTACTTATGATCTCGATCGCAGATTTAATTGCTTACCGTCGTAAAAACGAATCCCAAATCGAACTTGTGGCAACATCCCAGCTGCCAACTGAATTCGGCGTATTTGATATCTGCGGATATCAAGGCGTATTAGATGGCATTGATCACGTCGCAATGCGCATCGGCGACATCGGTGATGGCCACGACGTACTTGTGCGTGTTCACTCTGAATGTTTAACGGGTGATGCTCTTGGTTCACTTCGCTGTGATTGCGGACCACAACTTAAAGCCGCGATGCGCGCAGTTGCCCAAGAAGGTCGCGGCATAGTGCTTTACATGCGTGGCCACGAAGGTCGCGGCATTGGGCTACTTCACAAACTTCGCGCGTATGCACTGCAAGACACTGGTTCAGACACCTTGCAAGCAAACCTTGAACTGGGTCTGCCAGCAGATTCCCGCGACTACGGAACTGGCGCGCAAATTTTGGTTGACATGGGAGTTAAGTCCATGCGGTTACTAACTAACAACCCAACAAAGCGAGCTGGCCTGGAAGGTTATGGCTTAACTATCAGTGAGCAAGTTCCTATTGAAATTGAACCAAATGATTTCAACATGGCTTACTTAACTGCAAAGCGGGATGCAATGGGTCATGATTTGCATTTTGGCGAGGTTAAATGAGCCGCGCCGGAATTCCTGAATCAGTAGTTACTGGATTTAATGGCTCTCGCGTAGTTGTGGTTGCATCTTCTTGGCACACCAAAATCATGGACGGCCTAATCGCTGGCGCCTGCCGAATTATTCAAGATGCTGGCATCATCCCAGAAATCCACCGCGTCCCAGGAACTTTCGAATTACCAATTGCCGCTAAAGCTGCAGCTCTTGCTGGCGCCGATGTTGTTGTGGCATTAGGTGTAGTCATTCGCGGTGGCACTCCACATTTTGATTATGTTTGCTCGGCAGCAACTGATGGCCTGACTCGAGTGGCACTTGATACTGGAGTGCCGATTGGATTTGGCGTTTTGACTTGCGACGATGAAGCTCAAGCCATTGATCGCGCTGGCCTACCTGGCAGTGTTGAAGATAAAGGCGCCGAAGCAGCGAGCGCCGCTATGAATACTTGGACGGTTCTGCGCGCTATTCACGGCGACTAAACTTGTCTACGTGAAGTCATTCGAAGAACTCTTTTTAGAGCTTTCCACCAAGGTGCAGGCAGGGGATACCACCTCTGGGACCGTTAGCGCCATTTCCCAAGGCGTGCATAGCGTTGGCAAAAAAGTTGTCGAAGAGGCTGCCGAAGCGTGGATGGCCGCCGAACATGAAAGCAAAGAGCGCGCTGCCGAAGAAATTTCTCAACTACTTTATTGGACTCAAGCCTTAATGATCGCAAGTGATGTTTCACTTGATGATGTTTACCGAAAGTTGTAATCATGTTGCGCGTTGCCGTTCCTAATAAAGGCCAGTTATCTGATCCAGCTCGAGATATGCTTCGCGAAGCAGGTTACGCCGCCGCTGCAAACAGTCGCGAACTTGTTGTGCAGGATCCAGAGAACGACGTTGAATTCTTTTTCCTTCGCCCACGCGACATTGCCACTTATGTTGGCCGCGGCACTCTTGATGTCGGTATTACTGGACAAGATCTTCTAGCTGATTCAAAATCCACAGCGTCTACTATTTTGGAACTTGGGTTTGCGCCTTCAACATTTCGTTTAGCTGCTCCAAAAGAAACCGCAAAGTCCGTTGCAGATCTTGCAGGCAAGCGAATTGCAACTTCCTACCCAACGATTTTGAATGACTGGTTAAAAACAAAAAGCGTAAGTGCTGAAGTAGTAGCACTTGATGGCGCGGTAGAAAATGCAGTGCGCCTAGGCGTAGCCGACGCAGTGGCTGACGTAGTAGCAACCGGCACAACACTTAAGCAAGCAGGCCTAGAAGTAATAGGCGATCCAATTTTCAAGAGTCAAGCAGTATTGATTTCGCGAAGTGACATTCAAGATCAAAATGCTGTCGAAGTTTTCGTTCGTCGCCTCGAGGGTGTCATTGTCGCTCGCGCTTATGTCTTAGTTGATTACGACATTCCAAATACGTTGATTGAACAAGCGTGCGTAATTACCCCGGGCATCGAGTCGCCAACTGTGTCTTCGCTGCATGATTCAGCTTGGTCTGCAGTTCGCGCAATGGTGCCGCGCAAGCAAGTGCACGCCGTCATGGATGAGCTGTACGACTTAGGCGCTCGTGGCGTTATCGTGACTGACATCCACGCTTGCCGAATCTAATTCCTAATGGCAACAGATTTCACTGGCGCGCAATTACCAGAGTCAGATTTTGCCGGCGATGATGGATCGCCAGATCCCTACATTCGCTCCGTACTTCGTAACTATGCCCAAAGCGCCACTGCAGAGTCTGCTCGAAATTTGCTCGATGCACTCCTTAGCGCCCGCCTTTTAGTTCCAGTTGTTGCTGAACTTGATTCAGTAGAAGTGGTCGCTGGCGTTACTTCAGAAAAAGATAGCCACATGACTTCAGTTGAATTCCATTCAGTTGATGGCAGGCGCGCACTACTTGCTTTCTCGGGAACCGACAGTTTGCAAGCCTGGGATGAATCAGCTCGCCCAATTCCTCGGATTGCTTACACGGTTGCGCAAAGCACAATCGAACAAGGACTTGATGCGTTGCTCATCGACGTTGGGGGACCAGTGCCAACTGCAATCGATGGCACGTTGCTTTCGCTATTGGCTATCGGTCCAAATCGCGAAGCATTTCTGGATGACACCCTTGATGAAGTCGTGACCGCTCTGGCGCAGCTACCGGGTATCAAAGCCGCACATTGGAATGACACCGACTATGAAGTCACCATCACGTTGTCGATCAGCGAACCAATTTCCACCATGGGCACTGCGATTACTGAGGTAATCGCAGCTAGCGACTTGAACGCCCTGCTGGATCGCCCGCTGGAAGTGGCTATCTCAAACCACCAATAATGCCTTGAATCCCGTTCTTTCCTCGATTATGAGTCTTGGACGAGATGGCGTTAAACTCATCCTTGACCGGTCGAATGACTTTCGAGTCATTTGGTCACACAAGCGGACATTGTTCCCACTCGCATCGCCCAATGGGTGTCGAGTTGGTCTGGAAACATCGCACTTAGCGATGTATGCACAAGCGTGCATATCCAGGTGAACCCTGTTTGTTTTCTAGCCCGTCAACAACAGGAGGACTTATTAGTATCGAACCCCGCATCAATGAGCGGATTCGTGTGCCCGAAGTACGTCTTGTCGGAGCTGCTGGAGAGCAGGTCGGCATCGTCGGTATTGAGCAAGCATTACGAATGGCTATGGACGCTGATCTTGATCTCGTAGAAGTTGCACCTGAAGCTAAACCTCCAGTTTGCAAAATTATGGACTACGGCAAGTTCAAATACGAAGCGGCCGTTAAAGCTCGTGAAGCACGAAAGAACCAAGTCAACACTGTCATCAAGGAAATGAAGTTACGTCCAAAGATTGATCAGCATGACTATGTGACTAAGAAAGGTCACATCGAACGGTTCCTTTCACAGGGTGACAAAGTCAAGATCACAATTATGTTCCGTGGTCGCGAACAGTCCCGTCCTGAATTGGGTTACAAACTTTTGCAGCGTTTAGCATCTGATATCGGCGAGGCAGCCGTAATCGAATCTTCGCCGTTGCAAGATGGTCGCAACATGACCATGGTGCTTGGACCAGCGCGCAAGGGTGCTGGAGCAAAAGGTGCAAAGTTTGCTCCTGCAAAAACTGAATACGCACCATCGACGCCAGCAGCTACGCCAGTAGCGGCAACTCCGGTTGCAGCGCCAGCGCCAGTAGTTGAAGCCCCAGTTGTTGTTGAAGCTCCAGTTGTT
>JBDNJO010000007.1:0-6999 GCA_041687715.1 Candidatus Nanopelagicales bacterium | reverse complement strand
TGGGCCATTTGTTAAGTTTAGATTAGTTAACGTATTCGTGCTGCCAACGGTTTGCAGGTATGAGCGTTTGTAATTTCGCGTGAAAGCACAGTTATACAATCGCAGTATGTATGGAAACCTTGGTCGTATCGGCGTCATCACACTTGCGACAGATACAAGTGTGCATCCAGAAATTCAACGCTTAATGCCAGAAGATGTTCACACTTATCCTGCGCCAATTTTGTTACCTCGCGGTGAAGTAGATGCGCAAGCACTTGCTGAGATGTTAGAAACTGATTCGTTAGAGAATGCAGCCTCCATTTTGACTTGGACTGGCGCAAAAACCATTTTGTTTGCGTGCACAACTGGCAGTTTGGTTCATGGTTTGGGCTGGGATAAAGAACTTGTGGATCGCGTGACTAAGGCATCTGGCCTTTCGGCAACCACAACTGCTACTGCAGTTTTGCGGGCGTTTAAGGCGCTTGGTGTAACCAAGTTGGCGGTCGTAACGCCCTACATAGATGAGTTAAATCAAATCGAAAAGAAGTTTTTTGAAGACAGCGGATTCGCTGTTAAAGACATAGTTGGTCTTGGATTAACAACAGATCCAGAAATTGGTGATCTTTATCCAAGTGACGCCCTGGCTAACATCGAAAAAATCTTTGATGAATCCTGTGATGGCATATTTATTTCTTGCACTGATTGGCACATTGTCGAACTAGTGCCGCAACTTGAAGCAAAGTATGGCGTTCCAGTTATCACTAGTAACTTAGCTGGGGCTTGGGCGGTACTTCGCGAAATTGGTTACACCACACCACAGCCAGAAAATGGCAGACTTTTTACTGTTTAATTTTTCGCTGGCACAAATTACGGGGAAAGACGAATTACTTTCCAGGCTGTTGCATCTGAGATGTCATGTGAGTTGCCGCTTCGCACAAAGCGCAATCGGTCATGTAACCGAGAACGACGGCCTTGCCAAAATTCGATTGTCTCAACAGTGATCAAGTAACCACCCCAAGCATCTGGCAATGGCACCTCGGATCCTTCGGGATACTGCCCTTGAAGTTCGGCCATTCGAGTTTCTAAAACTTCGCGAGAGTCAATTTCTGCAGACTGCGCGCTCACTATTGCGCCGAGCTTTGATCCATGTGGGCGAGTATCAAAGTAGGCGGCCGATTCCTCGCGCGAAACTTTTGTGGCAGTGCCAACAATGTTTACTTGGCGATGCAGGGGATACCACGGGAAAGTTACGCTAACTTGTGGGTTTTGCTCAATTGCATTTGATTTTGTCGAGCCGTAGTTTGTGTAAAAAGTTAAGCCGCGTGCATCAATGCCTTTTAATAAAACCGATCTCGTTGAGATCACATCATCTTGGGATCGAACTGCAATAACCATTGCATTTGGTTCAATCAATTCATCTTTGCCAACAGCGACGGCGTCATTTAGCCACTTAGTGAATTGTGCAAGAGGCGTACTAGCAAGATCTGCTTCGTCCAATTGATCTTTGTCGTAGTTGATGCGCATGTCGGCTGGGTTTGGCGTATCGATACTCATGGCTTAATTGTGGCGCAGAATCAAGTGCGATGCTGACCCAAGGAGTTGGCCAAGACGCTGGCCTAGATATGAACTCTGCGCCAGTTATGCCAGAGTGTGTCTGTGCCCAAGCTGTTACTTGACTTAACGCCGCTTCGGGAAATCCCGGCTTATCGCAGACTTTTCACTGCCGTTTCAATTAGCAATATTGGTCAGCAAATGGCTGCGGTCGCTGTTGGTATTCAGGTTTACGACATCACGAAATCCTCATTTGCGGTGGGACTAGTTGGGCTTTCGCAACTGGTGCCACTTATTTTGCTCGGGCTATTTGGTGGGGCAATGTCGGATTCCTATGACCGACGGATGATTGGGTTTATTTCCGCAGTCGGTATGGCTGGAGCCAGCGTTTTGCTTTTGATCCAGGCAGTCCAAGGCAACCAACAAGCCTGGCCACTTTATTTATTTGTTGCAATGTCATCTGGGTTTTATGCCATTGGCAATCCTGCGCGTCAAGCAATAATTCCGCGAATTGTTCCAACTGAGCAATTGCAAGCAGCAAATTCACTTTCATTTTTAACTTGGAATATTGGATTTACTCTTGGCCCACTTTTAGGTGGCGTCTTAATTGGTTTAACTGGCGAGGTTGCCGTGGCATACGCAGTAGACGTATTGGCTTTCACGGTAATGATGTGGGCAATGTGGACGTTGCCGAAACTGCCACCAATGGCAGGCGCGCCAGCCAAACCAAATCTGTCGAGTGTAAAAGAAGGTTTGCGATTTCTAAAAGGTAAGCGAAATATTCAAACAAGTTTTTATTTAGATTTAGTTGCCATGATCTTTGGGATGCCTCGCGCATTGTTTCCAGCGATCGCACTTCTTTGGTATGGCGACTCAGCAGTTTCTACTGCGTCGATAGTTGGTTTGTTGACGGCCGCTCCAGCATTTGGGGCTGCGCTTTCTGCAATTTTTAGTGGTCCACTGCAACGTATTTACATGCAAGGAACTGCCATAGTTTGGTCCATTGTTGGTTGGGGCGCAGCGATCACAGCATTTGGATTCACGCGCAATCTTTATGTTGCGCTGTTTTTTCTGGCGGTTGCAGGTGCGGCCGATAACATCAGCGCAATTTTTAGAACCACTATGTTGCAAGTGGTAATACCCGATGAATACCGCGGACGGCTACAAGGGCTATTCACAGTTGTAGTTGCTGGTGGCCCGCGCCTTGGCGACTTCGAAGCTGGAAGTGTGGCAGCAGTTGCTGGCGAAGAGTTCTCGGTAGTTAGTGGCGGCCTGGCTTGCATCGTGTTCACATACGCAATCGTTAGATGGCATAAACCATTTATGAAATACGATTCGCGCGCACCGATCGCTTAATTCAAGCGGTCTTACTCAAAGTCGTGAATTAGTTTTGCTTCTTCAGTAGCAGTGCGTTTCTTAGCTTTTGGAGCAGCCTTTACTTTCGGAACTTCAGTTTGTTGCGCGCCTTTCGGTAGCGCCTTGAGGCGATCAAGTGCTTCGATCCGTTCAGCTGCGTGATCCACGATTGGTTCAGGGTAACCATGATCAAGTCCGCCTAAAACTTTCCATGGCTCATGCACTTCAACACCTGGAATGTGAGCAAGCTCTGGAATGTATTTGCGCACGTAATCGCCGTTGGGATCAAACTTGGCGCCTTGGCCGAGCGGATTAAACACTCGGTAATAAGGCGACGCGTCGGTGCCGCAGCCGGCAGTCCATTGCCAGCCATGACTATTGCTGGCTAGATCGCCATCAAGTAACCATTCAAAGAAATAGTTTGCCCCACGTTGCCATTCGATATGTAAATCCTTAAGTAAGAACGATGCCACCACCATTCTCACTCGGTTATGCATCCAACCCTCAGCTCGAAGCTGGCGCATTCCCGCATCAACGAATGGGTAACCAGTTCGTCCTTCACACCAAGCAGCAAACTTTTCATCGGCCGCTTTGCCAGTGTCATATTTCATTTGGGCATAAAGCGGGTTGAAGTAATCGGTAATTGTGTCCGGACGTTGAAAAGCAATCTCGGCATAAAATTCGCGCCACGCAATCTCTTTGCGAAACACTTCTTGACCCGCACTATCGCCAAGACGAGCAAGCAAAGTCCGCGGATGAACTTCGCCCCACTTGAGCGCAATGCTGAGTTTGGAAGTGCCAGCAATGTCGGGACGGTTTCGGGCTTCGTCATAAGACTCGATTGGCCCAGCTAAGAAAGTTTCAAATAATTCAAGGGCCGCCGCTTCGCCCGCAGTGGGAAGCAAAACTCCGCGGGTATCCGGACGCTCTGGGAAACCATCGCAAGTGTCGCTGCCAATCCAAGTTGGCCACTTCGCTGGATCAGTTGCTGGCGCGCGCCAGCCATGAATTAACCAACGCTTATAAAACGGGGTGTAGACCTTGTAATACGTTCCGTCATCTTTAGTCACTCGCCCGGGCGCCACTGCGTAACCTGAACCAGTCTTTACAAAATCAATCCCGGCCTTTTTTAGCGTCGCAGCGATCTCGTTATCGCGGGCAATGCCGTAACCCGAGTAATCTGCGGCGCAATGCACCGAGGTTGCCTTGAATTCTTTAGCGATTGCAGGAATCACATCTTGGGCTTTGCCATGACGGATAACTAAGTTGCCGCCAAGAGAGGCATCCAAGCTGGTTAAGGAGTCGATCAAGTAAGCCTGCTTGGCCGGACCCCAAGTTGGCCATAGGCCGGGGTCGATCAGGACGACTGCGACCACGTTGCCATCGCCAGATTCAAAGGCCGCCGCAGTTGCAGCAACCAGTGCAGGGTTGTCGTGGATCCTAAGATCTCGTCGGAACCATAACACTGCAGTCATATCCCCAAGTTACCTGCAGACATTGACGAGTGCATATCTGCGTTGGACACTGGAAATACCTCCTGTTGACTTGTATTCAATATCGCTCTAAATTTAGAGCGATGAGAGGAGGTAATTATGGATGAAGTACTAACCAAGGCGACTACAAGTATCAGCGAATTTAAGAAGAACCCGAATGAATTCGTAGCTAAAGCGGGAAATCAAGCCTTCGCAGTTCTGACAAATAACAAGCCATCGTTTTATGTTGTCCCGCCGGAACTATTTGACGAGATAGCCGAAATCCTGTGGGAACGCGAAATCACACCCATGGTCTTGGAGCGCATGAATGATGGCTCAAAACTCGTTCCAGTAAAGATCGAGGACATTTAGCAATGCCCTATGAACTTGAATTTCATGAAAAAGCTCTTGACGAACTAAATGATTTGGATGGCAGCATTCGGTCTATTTTAAGAAAACAACTCAATGCCCGATTATTGAACTCAAGAATCGCTTCAGCCAGACTTAAGGGCGACCTTGGAAACTTCTACAAACTTAAAGTTGCAACATGCGGGAATAAGGGTCATTTATTCCGTTCACGTCGCGGAGCATTTAGTGAAAGTTTGGTCGATAGGGAAAAGAGATGACAAAGCTGCATATCGAGCTGCCATCCTCAGGATCTTCGATGAAGGCTAAACCGCCCAAAAATCTCCGAATTCGGCGTGTCGCAAGGTGGGTTATATGTCACACGAATCGGACCACATTGTGAATCCACAGGGGGAAAACCCATTGTTTTGGTTAAGTTATCCACAGGTAGACCCGACATAGAAATTTAAGGTGATTGCCAAAAAGGCTTATAAATAGGCAAAAAGGTAGAATTAAGGACATCGGTTCCACCCGGAAGCGATCTGTTCAGGGCGCCAAGTCTCACCACCTGTAACGGGAAGTAAACCTTTGGTGAGTGTGGGGGAACCACAGGTAAGTGGTCTGAATAAGACCTTGGGGTTAAGCCAGGAAACTGGCCGGCTGCCTTCCCAGAGCCGCACCCGACAGCTCACCCCACCGGCGCTGGGAGTCAAATGTCTAGTGCAAAGTCGCGCAGGTTAATCCAGCGCGCTATCTCGCTGCCAAAGGGTCTGCTGGACCGCTTTGAAGCAGGCCTTGACGCGCGTTTAGACGCTGGCTTCACTCGCACTGACGCGCTGCTAGAGCGCCAAGTCAAAGTTGTTAAGAATTCGCAACAGGGTTTAACTCGCATGATTGCCAACACCGCAAGTTTTACTGACCGAGCGTTGGAAGTTCGCATTCCGCAGCCCAGCACTTCAGCGCAGGTCGCCCAAAGATTTACCCGTGGACTTGCCAGCATGGTGCAGGCCACTGACACGGCGCTGGATAACCGGATTTCCCAGAATGACTCCGCAAGGATCAAAACTGCAACGCAGCGCATAGTTTCAAGTGCCAAGAAATTTGAATCCAGTTTTGATGCCAAGTTAACGCAAAACCTTCAGTCAATAGATCGCGCCACAAACCAGGTCCAGCTAGCCGCAACAGCCTCGTGGAATTTAGTGAATGTAAAAGCCCTTGCTTTTGAGCGGGTTATGGAACTTGGTATCTCGCGCATTGATTCGGGCATCGATAAAGGCGTGGCAACAGGGGCGGCCGCTAACCAAGCCCTAGCGGGTCTAATTAGCAACGCGGATCAGGGTTTAACTGGCCGCTTAGCAAGAGTTGATCGCAGTCTTAATGGCGCGATTGGCAAAGCGGCATCCTCTTACGCGCAAATTTCTGGGTATGCCACACGCAATCTAACAAGTGCTGATTCTCGTCTCGCAACAGGTCTAAAGACTGCGGATGCTGGCATTGATACGGCAGTAACTGCAATCGTTTCCGCCGCAACTGCAACAACGAGCTTTGCAACCCGAAGTGCGCAGGCAACTGATGCCACGTTGTGGCGAGGTGTGGCAAAAGTTGATAAGCGCGTCGAAGTTTTCGCAGGGCAAACCAACAGCAAAGCAAATCACGCTGGCAAACGTGCGACATCAGCGCCGGCGTTGGTTGCAGCTGGCTTGGCTTTAGTTTTAGGAACGCTAGGTACAGCAACTGGAACTTCCGTAGTTACAGCAGAAGCTGCGCCAGTTGAAATTGATAACTCAGCGCAGAGCGAAACTGTTGCGGCAAAGTCTGTCGTGTCCCAGTACATGTCGGTGCGCGAATCCTTTGCGACGTTGCAGGCCTCCCGCTCTCGCAGTATCGCGACGCTTGAAACGGAAATCGCCGAAGCTCAAGTCAAGGCGCAACAAACCACAATCGATGGCAATGCAGTTATTGACATCGCGAGCCAGTACGCAGGTGTTTCTTACTCACGTGGTGGCACAACTCCAAGGGGCTTTGACTGCTCTGGATTTACCACATTTATCTATCGTCAAGTTGGTGTTTCACTTCCACGCACATCTGGCGAACAAGCTGCCTGGGCCGATCGCGTTGCTGACTCGGATCGCCAAGTTGGCGACTTAATGTTCTGGGCAGATCGTGGCGGCGTGCATCACGTTGCTATTTACGCTGGCGATGGCCTGATGTGGGATTCCCCGCGCCCTGGTCGTCGCGTTGGCAAGACCGGTATTTGGGGCGATCCGTTTTATGGCCGCGTACCAGCTGCAGCAGT
>JBDNJO010000006.1:0-14648 GCA_041687715.1 Candidatus Nanopelagicales bacterium | reverse complement strand
TGGTTTTATGCCAGCAGTTGATCAGGCTATCGAATCAATGATTCCAGATCGCGCGCTTAACCTGGCCGGTGCTGTCACGTTGCTCGAAGCTGGCGAAGGCCATGAAGATCATGGCGGTTCCACTGATGAAAGCCACGGTGCCTACGATCCACATATCTGGCTTGATCCAGCCAACATGATTGCAATGGCCAGCGCAGTTAGCGATCGCTTGATCTCTCTTGATCCTGCAAACGCAGATTTCTATGCAGCTAACGCTGCAAGCCTCAAGGTCGAACTGGAAACTCTTGATCAAGCGTTTACAACTGGGCTAGCGAGTTGCCAGCAAAAAGAGATTGTTACAAGCCATGATGCCTTCGGTTACCTGGCAAATGCATACGGTCTGACGCAACACGGAATAGCTGGCCTGTCTCCTGACAGTGAGCCAAGTCCGGCTCGTTTGGCTGAAATTTCTGACATGGTTAAAGCCGAGGGAATCACCACAATTTACTACGAAACCTTGGTATCTCCTGCTATTGCCCAAACTGTGGCCAATGAAACGGGCGCAACCACCGCAGTACTTGATCCAATTGAGGGCCTAACGGCGGGCTCCACCGATACCTTTATAACGGTGATGCAAGCAAACCTTCAGGCCTTAATCAAAGGACAAATCTGCTCGTGAATTTAATTACATCAAATGACGCGCCGGTTATGTCGGCGCGTCATTTATGTGTTTCCTTTGACGACGTTTCGATTCTTCGAGACATTGATTTAAATTTTTTTCCTGGAACCACGGTGGCAATTCTTGGAGCTAACGGTAGCGGTAAAACAACCTTAGTTAAGGCGATGTTAGGCCTACTTCCAATGCACGAGGGCACTGTCTCAGTTCATGGACAAAGCATTAACGAATTCAAAGATTGGCACCGTATTGCCTACGTGCCACAAAAGTTAATCAACGTCGAAACTGTCCCCGTATCAGTATTTGAGACTGTAAGTTCTGCGCTAATTTATCCCCGAAAGAAAATTTCCACCAAGCAAAAAAGGATTGCTGTGCTGTCTGCGCTTGTTCAAGTTGGATTACAAGACAGAGCAAAAGACCGCCTCGATGAACTTTCTAGCGGTCAACAACGTCGTGTGCTGCTAGCAAGAGCCCTTGCTACAGAGGCTGACATTTACGTACTCGATGAACCAACTGCTGGTGTTGATTCCGATAATCAAGAAATGTTAGTCGCAGCTGTTCGCGGCTTGGTTGCACGTGGCGCTTGCGTAATCATGATCACCCACGAATTAGGACCGTTCAAGTACGACGTTGACCGGGCAATCGTGTTATTTGGCGGCGGCGTAAGTTTCGATGGTCCTGTGGCGCAGCTTCCTGCAGAACTCGAAAATTCTCACCACAGTCATGCTGACTCAAAGCCGGTGCGATTGATGAACTCATAATGCTGGCTTACGAGTTCATGCAGCGCGCACTTATTGCAGCTGTGATTGTTGGTTTAATTTCTCCACTCATCGGTGTTTTTCTGGTGCAGCGAAGGCTTGCACTCTTAGGTGATGGCATGGGCCACGTCGCTATTACCGGTGTTGGTCTGGCATTCCTTACAGGAACTGAGCCCGTGCTCACCGCCCTCATTGTTTCGATACTGGGAGCATTCATTCTGGAGTTAGTTCGTAATAAGAGTAAAGCCGCTGGCGACTTAGCACTGGCTCTTATTTTCTATGGGGGTATTGCCGGCGGCGTATTACTTACCTCCCTTGCTGGCGGCAAGGCAAGTACCGCGCTAAATCAATATTTGTTTGGCTCACTTTCAACGGTTTCGACACAAGACTTTCTTGCTCTTGGTGGGGCAACCATCGTGTTGCTGCTGGTACTACTCAAATTTGGTACCCAGATTTTTGCCATGAGTCTTGATACTGAAACTGCGCAGATCCAGGGTATTCGAGTAACTGCAATGAGCGTGCTACTCACCTCGATGGCTGCCGTAACTGTTGTTGTTGGCATGCGAACAGTTGGATTGCTGCTGGTTAGCGCAATTATGATTGTCCCAGTTGCAGCTGCCCAGCAATTGACACACAGTTTCAAAGCAACCGGATTACTCGCTTCAGCAATCGGAGCTTTCGCTGCAACAGGTGGACTTACAGTATCCTTCTATTTTGATGTGCCACCTGGGCCAACGATTGTTTTAATTGCGCTTGGTGTCTTTGTGATTCTGGCTGTTACTACAACTTCGCTGCACTTGCGACATAGAAACGAAATTCAAGAACAAGTTCCGCATCGCCACTAGGAACAGGCTTTACAAATTCCCATGATTTCGAGTGTGTGATCAACGTCGGTAAATCCAAACTGAGATGCAACTGAGTCAGCCCAATCTTCAACTGCTTGGCCTTCAACTTCTTCAGTGCGGCCACATGCTCGGCAAACTAGATGATGATGGTGTCCATCGGTACAGCGCCGATACATTGATTCGCCATCAGCTCGTAAGACAACGTCAACTTCACCTGAGCTTTGCATGCCTTGTAAAGTTCGGTAAACCGTGGATAGTCCGATTGACTCCCCAGTTTCTTGGAGCAGTCCATAAATTTCTTGCGCGGACCGAAAGTCTGAAATCGTCGTCAGAATTGCTGCAACTGCCGCGCGCTGTTTAGTTGATCTGATACCTGAAATTGGTGCTTCCTTCACTTATCTATTGTGCCAGAAACTGATCGAATGCATAGGCGTCATTAGTTGTCGCTAAAAGTGGCTAACTTTTGATCAACAACACTTTTGCTTCTTGCCATGTTTTATTTTATTTTTATATTGGCCAAGAAGTAAGAACTGGATATTTTGCCACTCGGCCATCGCCCGAGGACTTGCCAGATAATCGCCTAATAGCCCACGGCACCAGAAACGCCACACCCCACGCAACTGTTCCAATTCCGCGAAGTACCGCTTGTGTTTGTTTATGCGGGCCCATTGCTTGTGTGTAGTTGATGTCGTGTGGCATTCCAAGCGCCTTTAAAATGCCTTGAGCCACGCGCCGATGTCCTTCTTGGGAAAGGTGCAGCCGATCCTTTGCCAGCATTCGCGGATCACCAAAGACCTCATGTGAATTAGCGTCTAGCAAGATTGCGCCAGTCTTACTTGCGATCTCGCGAACATTGGCATTAAAGGGACCAAAACGTTCATTCCAGTAAAGTTCCGCTTTTGTTTTTGGGTTTGCAACTTCCCTGACCGTAAAAACTAAAACTTTTGCGCCAGTATCCGTTATGCGTATTACCGCGCTTTGGTAATCAGCAATTACCCGCTTTACATCAAGCTTTGGTCGCAAAATATTGTTTGCTCCAGCATGAAAGGAAACAACCGTGTCATTGCCAGTAATGAAGGGAAGGGCCACACTAACTTGATCTGCAATTACTTGCTCGAGTAGTTTTCCGCGTACTGCAAAATTGGCATATAGAAAATTGGTGTCAACTAATGAAAGTTCATCGGCTACTCGGTCTGCCCAGCCACGATAAGTTCCATCTGGATATTTATCGGA
This sequence comes from Candidatus Nanopelagicales bacterium, assembly GCA_041687715.1. Classification (GTDB taxonomy): domain Bacteria; phylum Actinomycetota; class Actinomycetes; order S36-B12; family UBA5976; genus UBA5976. The sequence goes on along the minus strand of JBDNJO010000006.1, from coordinate 11,157 downwards.
AAGCCCTTCAGTTAACGAATCACCAAGAGCAATGAATTTGTTTATAGCAACCACGAGCTTAGCCTAATGAATTACTTGGATCCAGATAACATTGAGCAAAACAAGGAAAGGTACACCGTGAACAACAACATAGTTCGAATTGACACCAATTCTGAGTTGCCGCCAGATCCCTCGGCTCCCGGTGAATACTGCGTTACACCTTTCATTGGAGAGAATGAAAAATTCTTTGCAGGTATTTGGTCTGCTGATCCACACTCCCAGGACTTTGTTGAATACCCAATGGATGAAGTTTGTGTCGTACTGTCTGGAAGGATTACCCTCACCGAAATAGGAAAAGAACCAGAGGTCTTTTCGACCGGTGATGTTTTTGGAATCAAAAAAGGAACGCGTGTTAACTGGACCCAAGAACCTGGGACTCGAAAAATCTTTGTGATTTTAGAAAGCTAAACCAAAGTCTTTAAGTGACGGTTCATGTCTTTGTTCAAAGCCCAGCACCAGTAAAACAATCCAAACTGCAAGGGCAAACGAGCGATAGAAATGACACGATCCATTAAGTCGCGATCGGCATAGTCAATTGCCATGTAGATGTTGGCTGGAAAAACGAAAACAAACAATGCAAACGCAAACAAAACTCCCAGTTGGCGAACTGGTTTTCCAAACAATGACTTAGACATTGGCGCAAACATCATGGCGCCAATAGTTAACTCAGCAGCACCGCTGAGATATGTCCAAAAGCGTGGCTCGAACGGTAAGACTGGCGGAATAATTTGATCGAAACCACCCGGCGCTAAAAAGTGTGCTGAACCGGCAATCAAAAGCATGATTCCAAGGCCGCGGCCCGCTGTGTATTTAGTCATATCCAATTATCGGTTTATTTCGCGAATTTGGCGCCATATCCAAGTTGAATCCAAAATAAAGCAAGAGCCCCACCTGAAATCCAAGTGGGGCTCTCGCTTTAACGATTGATTTTTAGATGTCGAAACGATCTGCGTTCATAACCTTTACCCAAGCGGCAACGAAGTCAGTAACGAACTTCTTTTCGTTGTCATCTTGTGCATAAACCTCGGAATAAGCGCGAAGCACAGAGTTTGAACCAAATACTAGATCTGCTCGCGTTGCAGTGAACTTTACTTCACCAGTTGCGCGATTGCGGATGTTGTAAAGGTTCTCCCCTGTTGGCTCCCAAGTAAATGCCATGTCAGTCAGATTTACGAAGAAATCATTTGTTAATGAACCTTCGCGCTCTGTGAACACACCATGCTTTGTGCCGCCGTGGTTTGTGCCGATTGCTCGCATGCCACCAACCAAAACAGTCATCTCGTGCGCTGTTAAGCCAAGTAGCTGCGCCTTATCAAGCAGCAACTCTTCAGGGGAGACTGCGTAGTCCTTCTTTAGCCAGTTGCGGAAACCATCTGCAACTGGCTCTAGTGGCTCAAACGAGGCAACATCAGTATTTGCCTGCGTTGCGTCGCCGCGACCTGGCGCAAAGGAAACTTTTACCTCATGTCCTGCTGCTTTAGCTGCTTGCTCAACACCAAGGTTTCCGGCAAGAACAATCACATCAGCCAGGCTTGCACCCGACTTTTCTGCAATTGGCGCAAGCGCAGTAAGCACACGAGTTAAACGCTGTGGTTCATTGCCTTCCCAATCCTTTTGCGGTGCCAAACGAATTCGAGCGCCGTTTGCGCCGCCGCGGAGATCTGAACCGCGGAAGGTGCGAGCACTATCCCAAGCAGTTGAAACCATGTCGGAAACTGACAGGCCAGCTGCTGCAATTTGTGACTTAACACTGGCAACGTCATAGCTCGTATTTCCAGCAGCAACTGGATCCTGCCAAATTAAATCTTCGGCTGGAACATCAGGTCCGATATAGCGAACCTTTGGTCCCATGTCGCGGTGGGTTAACTTAAACCAAGCGCGCGCAAATACTTCACCTAAATACTCTGGATCCTTATGGAAACGCTCTGAGATCTCGCGGTAAATCGGATCCTTGATCATTGCCATGTCAGCATCAGTCATCATTGGGTTGTAGCGAATTGAAGAATCTTCAACATCAACTGGCTTATCTTCTTCGCTGATGTTGATTGGTTCCCACTGTGTTTTCCCAGCTGGCGACTTCTTCAATTCCCATTCGTACTTAAATAGCATTTCAAAGTAGCCACCATCCCACTTTGTTGGATAAGTAGTCCAAGCGCCTTCAATGCCGCTGGTCACAGTGTCGCGACCAATGCCACGCTTGTTGTGATTGTTCCAGCCAAGACCCTGTTCAAATAATTCAGCAGCTTCTGGCTCAGGTCCAAGTAGCGCAGCGTTACCATTTCCATGCGCTTTACCTACGGTGTGACCACCGGCAGTTAGTGCAACAGTCTCTTCATCGTTCATCGCCATGCGCGCAAAAGTTTCGCGAATATGTTGCGCCGTTAAAAGTGGATCAGACATTCCGTTAACGCCTTCAGGGTTAACGTAAATCAAACCCATGTGAACTGCCGCTAACGGGTTTTCTAGCGTGGACGCATCACGAATGTCTGCATAACGCTGTTCACTTGGTGCCAAGAATTCAGTTTCTGAACCCCAGTAGATGTCTGTCTCTGGCCCCCAGATATCTGCGCGGCCAAAACCGAAGCCAAAAGTTTTTAAGCCCATGTTTTCATAAGCAATAGTTCCCGCAAGAACCATTAAGTCAGCCCAGCTAATTTTGTTTCCATATTTTTTCTTGATCGGCCAAAGCAATCGGCGAGCCTTATCAAGGTTTGCGTTATCTGGCCAAGAGTTAAGTGGTGCAAAGCGGTGGTTACCTGTACCCGCGCCGCCGCGGCCATCGGCTGTGCGGTAAGTACCGGCGGAGTGCCAAGACATGCGGATCATTAGACCGCCATAGTGACCCCAGTCAGCTGGCCACCAGTCTTGGCTGTTAGTCATCATGTCGTGCATGTCTTTTTTCAAGGCTGCAAAATCTAGCGACTTAACTTCTTTTTGGTAATCGAAATCATCACCCAATGGGTTAGTTTTCTTGTCATGCTGGTGCAAGATGTCCAAATTTAGAGCTTTTGGCCACCATTCCATTTCAACAGTGCCAACCTGGGTTATTGCTCCGTGAGCAACTGGGCACTTATCTACATCTGACATGCCGGATCCTTTCGATTACGAGTTACTTCCCTTTCATTCTATGACAATTGTCCGGGTACCTGCCCCTTGGCGTTAGCCCAACCCTGATGCCCACTTGAGCAAACCTATGGGTTGCAGGCATCGCAAGTTGCTGGATCTGCAAATTCACGCAACTGAGGTCCAAACTCGACGTACTCACATTTAGCGCAGCCTAGAACTTCCCGACGTAACGCAGTGGTTGAAACTAACCCACAAATGCCGCACTTCAGCCCCCTCTCATGGGAAGTAACCCCCCATCCAGGTATGCGACATTCTGGGCACCTACTACTTACTCGCTCAACTAACACTCGTGCTGCCTGCGTGATATTTACTTGCCGGGATGGAGAGCAGTGTGCCCGAAAATCTGACTTAACCAAAGCTGATCCGTCATCAGAAATGTTGGCGCAGGCCTTAATTGCTGCACTAAGTTCTTCCATCGTGGAAATGCCCTTCACGGGCGAGTTTGGCTTACCTAAATTTGGGATCACTATTAACTTGTGATTTGGAAAATCAAATCTTTTAAGAAATTGCGTGAGATCCTGTTCGGGCGAAACGCTGATTTGCCCCGCTGTTATGTCTAGGGATCGAAATGCCTGAACTATTTCCAGGCCATTTTCAACATCGACAAAAGCAAGATACTCAATATTTGAGGTCACAAAATGAAGGTATGGATCTGGTCCCACAGATCCTTCAGAGGCAAGTCCCAGAGTTACGCCCAGGTCGGATATTCCTATGTGAGCCTTTTTTATTGCGGTTTCGCGTGGCGAAAACTTTCTTTCAACTTCACCACTAAACGTTCCAAGCAAATCTGTATCCGCCCAGTGATCAATCACGTTCATTCGGAGAGAATCAGAAAATACTGGAGAAATTAACTTGTGCTTATCGTGCTTCGTAGTGAGAACCACTTTTTTTCTAAAATACGGGTGGCTGTCGTAAAGGCCCAAATCTCGACTCATGGCTGGAATGTCTAGGAGAAAATCTTTAGCAACGCACTAATTGGCTTCTCGTCCTCAGCTGGGTGCCGAAATTTAGAGTTTGGGTTGATCTGGTATTGATTTCGGCGGCCAACACGAGTCACGGTTAAATAACCGCCCTGCTCCAGGTCAACCAGAATCGCCTGTGCACTTCTCTCTGTGATGCCAACGGCTTCAGCAATATCCCTAATTCGCAGATTTGGATCGCGGGCTAGCTGGATCATCACGTGACCATGGTTAGACAAAAAAGTCCAGTGTCTTGCTAAATCTGCATTTTGCGCCATGTTTCGATTATACCTGCTTTTTGACACACGTATTCAAATTCAGGTATTGTACTTCTAGTTAGTTACAACAAGGAGATGCAGGACAACATGAACAGCTCCTTGGAGTTAGCAAGAAACAATCTAAGTTCCGTTCCCGTCCTGGTATTCATTCTCGGGTTCATTGCCGCCAGACTCAAAAGTGATGTGCGCCTGCCTGATCCCGTGTACCAATTCATATCTATCTACCTGCTATTTGGAATTGGATTAAAGGGTGGTCGATCACTTCAAGGCGCCTCACTATCCGAAGTCTTAGCTCCATCGATCGCAACCATAATTCTGGGATGCATCATTCCTGCGGTGGCATTCGCGAGTCTTAGGTGGGTCAAGAAGTTAACCGAAATTGATCGAGGCGCTATTGCTGCGCACTATGGCTCCACATCCCTTGTGACTTTCTCAGCGGCATTGGTGTTTCTCGAAAACTCAGGAATTGCATTCGAAGGTTACGCAACAGCGTTATTAACAATTATGGAAATTCCTGGGATCATTATTGGAATCTATTTAGGTGCGCGGCATCGCAATTCGAAAGTTAGTTGGCGTGAAACTCTGACTGAAGTTTTAACTGGAAAAACGATCATGTTGCTAGTTGGTGGTTTGGCTATTGGATTACTAACTACGCAAACTGGCTATGACACAGTGTCACCATTTTTTATTGGTTTACTCAGCGGCATCCTCGCTCTTTTCTTAATGCATCTTGGCTTTACCGCAGGCAGTAACTGGAATGAGATCAAAGCAGTTGGCATTCCAATGACTATTTTTGCTCTTGTGTTTCCAATCTTTGCCGGAACACTTGGAATCATTGCTGGTGGCCTAGTTGGACTCTCACTTGGTGGCGCGATTGTGCTGGCGGTACTTTGCGCAAGTGCTTCTTACATCGCTGCGCCGGCTGCAGTTTCTGTCGCGCTACCTGAAGCCAAAGCATCACTAGCCTTAGTTTCAAGTATCGGAGTTACTTTTCCGTTTAATTTAATAATTGGAATTCCGCTTTATGTCGAGATTGCAAAAATTCTGTTATAGATTCCTGAAACTTGAATGGTCTACGGCGAGCAATTGCTGCCAACCTCGAGTGCTAAATGCTTGCGCCACTCGCACACTTAGTTGTCCCAACAAATGTTCTTTTTCGGCAAGTTCGCGCTGGGCAACGTCCATGTCAACCACGGCAATTGTGACCTTAGTTCCGGGTGTAGCCTGCGAAGCTTGATCTATTGCGCTCCGCGTTAGTACAGCGACAACGGGGTAACCAGCAGTGAGCAATCTGCCTCGCAACAAAATGATTAGCTCACCACTTGGGGTAACTTCCACTGCTCCAATTGGCACACCGCGACTTAAAATTTCGCCCGCTACTACAAGCTCCAGGTCAACTCCACTTAGTCGCATGCCAACATGATCAGATTGTGGCAGCACCGTGAACTGCTCTTCCAACCCAGCAGCTCCGGCTTTAAGGCGATCCACATCTGGACCAACTGTGGCAAGTAGGCGAATTTCGTTTGGGTGATTTGGCGCTGGGAAGTTAAACCTAAACATCGGGAAATCACTACCTAGTAGTTCGGCATTAAAGTGCGTTTCAATGCTTAGCTCCGTGCCACCAATTAGGCGCTGACCAAAATCCAAAAATGAATCTGGTCCAACACTTCCTAAAATCGTGGGCGCTTGAATTTGACCATTTATTGCCAAGTAAGTTCGTTGTCCATTAACAGGTGCTGGGATAAAAATTGTTGATCCAGAAAGAACCACCAAAGTTTCATGAGTGGCATGCGAAACAGAATCAATCTCAAAAGATTTTGCCGCGCCAGTCACTGCAATCAGCAAATCAGAATCAACCTTGACCACTAACTCCGATGCAATAATTTCAATCAGTGCGTCGCCATCACCATTACCAACCAAGATGTTGGCTAATCGCGCAGAACTTTGATCCCCTGCGCCATTTGCTGATATGCCAATTGCAGCAAGCCCTGTTCTGCCAAGATCTTGCACAATGACATAGCCAGCTCGCTGAACCTGAATTTTTGCAATACTCAAAGTCTTACCTCGTGAAATGGTTTGTTCCATGAGTCCCATTCCCGTTCCGAGATGGGAAGAAAACTAACTCGATCCCCTGGTGCATATGGAACAGGCGGGTTATGCGTTAAATCAAAAAGTTGCACAGGAGTTCTGCCAATAATTTGCCAACCACCTGGTGACGGTGCGTTGTAAATGATGGTTTGAAATCCGCTTAGCCCAAGTGATCCCGGAATCATGCGGGCAAGTGGCGTAGTCAATCTGGGAATACTTACTGGGATCTTTGGCCCATCTAGAAATGGCGCACCGACTGGAGACCCAACGAAACGAATTGTCCACTCTTGACCAGAATGCAACTCAATTAATTGTGTTGGCGTTAATTCACAGACGCTCGCAACAAACTCTAAGTTTGGGCCATAGTCGTGGCCGTATGCAATTGGAATTTTGAACAGAGTTGCAGGACGCAGGGCCGGCTTTGATTTAATCAGCAGCTCAATCTCAGCCATGATTGATTTGTGACTGGCTCGCAATGGATTAAAGCTGACGAAAACATTTTGGTAGGTCGAAACGACATCAACGATTCCCAGTTCAGCGCTCGCCCGTAATGCCGTTCCTAAAGCCTGTGCTTGCTGCCAGCGTTGTTCGTAATCAGCATTAGTGAAGTCAACTAAAATTCCCGAGTCGCCATACTCATGGCACAGGTGTTCAGCAAGCAAGTTAGCCAATTGCATGGCCCACGTTAAAGCGAATCAACCGATGGAAATTCGGACACTGGGAAGGTTTCAATTTGTGGACTTCGTTGTTGAACTAAAACTGCGCCATCAACCACTAGGCAACTTCCTGTTACATAAGCGGCGTCTTCAGATGCTAGAAACGCGGCTGGTCCAGCTAGATCCTGTGGCGTGCCACCACGACCAATAGGAATCGTGGCGTCTCTGCGTTCTTTCGCGCCCTCAGCTAAATGCTCAGGACGAGTTGCAATCAAACCAGGCACTAATGCATTAACTCGAATTCCATATGGACCAAGTTCAAGAGCAAGCGCTCGAGTAAAGGCTTCTACCCCACCTTTGGATGCGTCGTAAGCGACCATGCCTCGGTGAGAACGAGTGGCACCACCACTAGACATATTTATGATGCATCCCTTGCCTGACTTAGCCATAAGTGGCGCGACCAGGCGGCTAATCAAATACTGACTCTTTAGGTTTGTATCTAGAAAATGATCCCACCAAGCTTCATCAGTTTCTAAGAAGTGCTTTGAAATGGTCACATCGCCTGCGTTATTTACCAGAATGTCGATCTTTCCGTAATTCTTTACAGTCGTTGCAATCATCGCTTCGATCGCAGCCGATGACTTAACATCGCAACCGATAGCGATTGCATCCCCACCGGCTTTAATGATTTCGCTAACCGCTTTTTCAGCATCTGCCAAATTCAAATCAGATACGACAACTTTTGCGCCTTCTTCGGCAAATCTTTGGGCAATTGCTTTTCCAATCCCATTTGCAGCGCCAGTTACTAATGCAACTTGATTTTCAAAACGTCTTAAAGGTGTCATGTGTACTCCTAATTCCCCTATCTTATTGGCGCATAGAAGTTCTCAATCCCTAATTGGATGCAACCATAATTTCAGATTTGTCCCAGAGGACCTTAGCTGCGAGATCGTCGTGAGCGATCGGCGCCGACTTCGACAGTTTTTGTTTTTCGTAGTAGCCACCACGCTCCCAATCTTCATCTGGTCTACCATTCACGAGCCAAACTAAGTTTCGTTGCGCAGATTCCTCTGGAGTAATCGTTAGTAACTTTGTCAGCCATGGCGTATGGAAGATATAGCGCATGAAATTGTTGGTGTCACTTGCAAAATTAGTAGCCACTACGCCGGGGTCAAATGAAACAGCAGAAATTCCTTGATCTGCATATCGAGAATTGAGCTCATTGGTAAAAAGTATGTTTGCTAACTTGCCATTTCCATAAGCCACTCCAGAGTTGTAATTCTTTTCATTTTGCAAATCGTTGAAGTCAAATTTTCCAAAACGCTTTGCTGCTTGACTCGCAGTTTGAATTACAATCGCTTTACTGTGAATCAACTTTGGTAGCAATAATTTTGTTAAGAGGAAGCCGCCAAGATGATTTATCTGAAAAGTTTTTTCAAAGCCATCAACTGTGACTTCGCGCTTACCCATTATCCCACCGGCATTATTGGCCAGCACATCGATATTTGAATAAGCAGCGTTTAGCTCGACAGCCAAGGTGCGAACTTGGGAAAGTTCTGCAAAGTCAGCAACATGAAATGGTGCATCCAGTTCATTGGCAACTGCTTGCGTCTTGGCGCGATTGCGCCCGACAATGACAACGCTGTCACCCATGCTTTTTAGCTCCCTTGCAGCAGCAGCGCCAATTCCATCACTTGCTCCTGTGATCACGATTGTTCTTGCCGTCATCAGTTCATTCTCATTTCAAGGCAACTTAAATTTACTTTCCTGTGCAAGATTAACTCGAAGAATTGCCTTGCATCCAAGTAAAAGCCCGGTTACCTAATTTCTTAGATAACCGGGCTTACTTACTATTTGAGAGGAAATTACATACCTGTTAGGGCTGCAACATCTACATCAGGTGGCAGAATCACTTGGTCAATGGCGTGAATCACACCATTGCTTGCTGCAACGTCTGCAATGACTACCTTCGCGCCGTTGACTGTTACGCCATCAGCTGTTGAAAGTGCTACGGTCTGGCCTTCAACTGTGGCTACGTCTCCGTCAGTCACATCTGCTGCCATTACCTTTGCACCTACTACGTGATAAGTAAGAATCTTGACTAGAACATCTTTGTTCTTTGGAAGTAGAAGTGCATCAAGTACGCCTTCTGGCAATGCAGCAAATGCATCATCTGTTGGCGCGAATACTGTGAATGGACCCGTGCCACTCAAGGTTTCGCCAAGGCCAGCTGCAGTGATTGCAGCAACCAAGGTTGCAAAGCCATCAGTAGCAATTGCTACATCAACGACTGTGCCTGGACTAGTTGCTTCTACTGTTGCTTCTGCTGACACTGTTGGTTCTGGTGTTGCATCGGCTTCAGTTGAGCTACTGCAAGCTGACAATGTCAGTGCAGTTACGACGGCGACCACAGCTAGTGTGGTGCTACGCATTCTTCGCATAGATTTCTCCTTTTAATTAGTTAGCTAACTCACAAGGAGTTACCCTGGTGTCTCATGCCTAAACCACAAATAGTCGTGGGTTTTGTTACTTGGGCCACAAATATCCACTAAGGCGGAAGACCAAGCATCTTTTGACTTGCCTTGCTTTAAACAATTCCAAAATTGATATCAAAGTAAACCATTGCGATTGCAATTCCTGCGGACCAGACCAGCGTGCTAAAAATAATGAGCACCGAAGCCCGAGCTGGTTTAACCCCTGCTGCTACGGATGCCATTGCAGCGATCTGAGTGCCAATTAGCGCTGGAGCCGTCAGCGCCACTGCATAAATTCCATGTTTATCAAAGGATCGGACTGCTTTTTCAAACCTTGGCGACTCACCAGTTTTTCCTCTCGCCTCTCGTCTCTTGATCATTCGGCTACGAATACTTGAACTGAGAAATGCAAAAGCAAGAATTGCAATTGCATCACCGGCAGTGGCAAGAATAACGGTAGCTGTTGGGTTCAATCCGAATGCAATTGCAAGTGGCACCATCGCTACTGCGTCCACAAGCGGGACTGCAGTTGCAATAAATACTCCAAATAAACCCCACTGTTCGATAGCTGAAACTACGGAAATGGTCTGCATCCACGGAATTGCACTAGCGATGAATGCGCCAAGTGAACTTAGATTTTCAATATCGAACATGAATTAAGTGTTCTGTTCGTGCCACTTGTAATTCGTCAGCACTGAGTGAGGTCATTCAAGTTTCCTAAATTTTCCTTACCGAAATCGGACAGACTTTGGGCGTTCCAACTTCATGAGGCTAGGGAAACATTTTTTGATCATAAAAAGTAGACGAGTCGGTCTATAAGCCGGAACGCATGATTTTACTCATCGAACGACCTTTGGCGACTTCATCTACTAATTTGTCTAAGTAACGGATCTTCTTCATGAGGGGATCTGTTATCTCCTGAATCTTTACTCCACAAATCGAACCCGTTATCAGGTCCACGTTTGGATTAAGTTTGGCAACTTTGAAAAACTCACTGAAAGTGGTTTTAGCATCTAAGTGATTTTTGATTGCAAAAGAATCAAAGCCTGTTAGCCAAGTAATTACGAGGTCGAGATGTTCGACAGGTTGCCCTTTACGAATAATTTTATTTACATAAAACTGGTAGACATCTGTGACAGGTGTTTCGAATAATTCGTCAGATCTTGAACTCAAAATTAAATTCCTCCAAACTCTGCTCTGCGCTCAGTCATCCAAGCTTCCATGCCGCCCGATTTCATTAAGTCCATCATTACTTCCATTGCAGCGATGTGCGAATCATCATTTGCAGCATGCGTTTCTTTTCCGTGCCGTTAGCTTGATTAAGCCAAATCCTCAAAAGTATGGGCCGAAAAAACTAAGTCGCATGCGCTACCAATCTGTATGGATGTCATGCTTTTCAAAACCTTCACCTTTTACTATTTGTTATTTAGGTTAGTCCTTAAAAGACTAAAAAGTAGACGAGTCGGTCTATAAGCCGGACACCGCTCAAAGACCAATACTGAAGTGGATGCTTAGCTATTTGCCCAAACACTTGCCC
>JBDNJO010000068.1:0-14029 GCA_041687715.1 Candidatus Nanopelagicales bacterium | reverse complement strand
TACGTTTTGTCCGATGAAGCATATTTTGAAATGCGTTACGAGGGAACTTCCAAGTCAATAGCCTCGCTGCCAGGAATGGCTGAGCGAACTGTAATTCTCTACACATTTTCAAAGAAATTCGCAATGACGGGATGGCGCTTAGGAGCAGCAATTGCACCGAAAGAAATTGCTGATGTAATTTCTAAGCTCAACACAAATGATGAATCTTGCACTACTCACTTTGTGCAGTATGGCGGTGTAGAGGCAATCACTGGAGACCAGTCTGCGACTCCAATCATGCTTAATACTTTGAAGCAACGTCGCGATACCGCACTTGAGTTACTGCGCCAAATGCCAGGTGTAAAAGTGCACACACCAGAAGCTGGTTTTTACTTATTCCCAGATGTCACCGAAGCTATGGCAAGCAAGGGTATTACTGACCTTGGGGAGTTTGCTGAAAAAGCGCTGCATGCAACGGGCGTATCGTTTTGCACTCGACGCCATTTTGGTCGCCCGCAACCAGGAGAGCAAGAGCAGTACATCCGTCTTGCGTTCTCTGGCATTGATAACAGCGACATTTCAGATGGTTTAAAGTTCATGGGCGAATGGATCGCCGAATAAATGTCCAAGGTCGTAGTCACAGGCAAGATTCCAGCGGGTGGTTTAGCAAGACTTAAGGCTGATCACGATGTGAATGCTTGGGAAAGCGAAGAAGCGATTTCGCGGGCTGAACTTTTAGAAATGGTTGCTGGCGCGGATGCCATTGTTTCATTGCTAACTGAAAAAATTGACGCGGAACTTCTTGCTGCTGCAGGCCCGCAGCTGAAATCTGTTTCTAACGTTGCAGTTGGGTACAACAACATTGACGTGCCAGCTTGCGAAGAGCGTGGCGTCCTAGTTACCAATACTCCAGGGGTACTTACCGAAGCCACAGCCGATATTGCAATGGCACTTATCTTGATGTCTACTCGTCGACTTGGTGAAGGTGAACGGGTAATTCGCGCACAACAACCTTGGCAATGGGGAATGTCGTACCTGCTTGGCATGGGATTGCAGGGACGCCAACTTGGCATTGTCGGAATGGGGCAAATTGGTATTGCCACTGCGCGCCGGGCAAAAGCATTCGGTATGGAAATTGCATATACTCGCCGGTCACCACTTGATTCTGATGTCGCGAAAGATCTTGCTGCGAAGTTCATGTCGATGGATGAGTTAATCGAATCTAGCGACGTGCTTTCACTTCATTGTCCGTATTCACCAGCTACGCATCACTTAATAAGCGAAAATCAGTTAGCGCAAATGAAGCCATCGGCATTTTTGATTAATACCGCGCGCGGTCCAATCGTGGATGAGCAAGCGTTAGTTGATGCGCTAAAGGCAGGCAAAATTGCTGGCGTAGGACTTGATGTTTACGAACATGAACCAAAAGTTAATCCTGGGTTATTAGACCTAGAGAACGCGGTTTTAATTCCTCACCTGGGATCCGCGACGGTGGAAACTCGCGCTGCAATGGCTGACATTGCAGCAACTAATGCACTTGCAATCCTCGCCGGAAAAACAGCACCCAATCTCGTAACAAGTTAACTTCGATGAACACAAAAGTTGTCATCGAAGTCCTGGAACAAGATTCGTGGGAGCGGCTACGCGAGATTCGCCTGGCATCTCTAGAGCATAACCCAGAGGCATTTGGAGCTAAGTTGAGTTCAGAGATCCAGTACCTAGAGAATCATTGGCGCGAGCGCATGGATCGCAATACTTTTTGCGTTGCAAGCGTGGGTGGCGCTGATGTTGGCATCATGTTCGTCGAAGAAGCCCCGGGCGACTTTGGCGTAACTTGCTGGCTAAGTGGTTGTTGGGTGAGCCAAGAATATCGAGGGCAAGGAGTCATGCGAGCCTTCATTGACTTTATGGATTCCCAGATCGAGGTTCGAAACTGGATGACCCATGGTCTAGGAGTTTGGACTGACAACCATGAGGCTAAAGCGGCATATGAAAGGCTCGGGTTTATTTCAATGGGGGAACCACAACCAAGCACTCGACAATCTGGCAAGTTCTATCAGCGAATGGTACGAACTTCACCAGCTAAGTAAATGTCAGAAGATATCCACCCTGCATCTCACCAATAGAATGAAGCCATGTCTAAGGTCATTGCCTCACTTCCAATTGGCGAAAAAGTAGGCATTGCCTTCTCGGGCGGCTTGGATACCTCAGTAGCTGTTGCCTGGATGCGCGCAAAGGGCGCAGTTCCTTGCACCTACACCGCAGATCTTGGGCAATACGATGAGCCAGACATTGCCTCGGTTCCAGCTCGAGCAACGGAGTACGGCGCCGAACTCGCCAGACTAATTGACTGCAAGGAAGCTCTCGTATCAGAGGGTTTAGCGGCAATCGCATGTGGCGCATTTCATATTCGCTCTGGTGGAAAGTATTACTTCAACACCACGCCACTTGGCCGCGCAGTAACTGGAACATTATTGGTGCGCGCGATGCTGCAAGACAACGTTGACATCTGGGGAGATGGCTCAACTTATAAAGGTAACGACATTGAGCGCTTCTATCGTTACGGATTGTTAGCAAATCCAAACCTACGTATTTACAAGCCATGGTTAGATGCGGACTTTGTGCGCGAGCTTGGTGGCCGCAAGGAAATGTCGGAGTGGCTTGTTTCTCAAAACCTGCCTTACCGCGATAGCACCGAAAAGGCATACTCCACTGACGCAAATATTCTTGGCGCGACGCATGAAGCGAAGAGTTTAGAAAATCTTGATGTGTCACTTGAAATTGTCGAACCAATCATGGGCGTTCGTTTTTGGGATGACAGTGTAAAAATTGAGACTGAAGATGTCCTTATTACTTACAACCAAGGAATGCCAGTTGCAATAAATGGCAAAGAGTTTGCAAACGTTGTTGAGTTAATGCATGAAGTAAATGCCATCGGTGGACGACATGGTTTGGGTATGAGCGATCAAATCGAAAATCGAATTATTGAAGCGAAAAGCCGGGGTATTTATGAAGCACCTGGCATGGCACTTTTGTTCGTTGCTTACGAACGCCTGCTTAGCGCAATTCACAATGAAGACACCATCGCTAATTACCATGCCGAAGGGCGTCGACTAGGCCGACTGCTTTATGAAGGTCGTTGGTTTGACCCACAGGCGCTCATGCTGCGGGAATCATTACAACGTTGGGTTGCCTCGGCAGTTACAGGAGAAGTCACCATTCGCTTGCGTCGTGGTGACGATTTCTCAATTGTTAATACGAGTGGCCCAGCGTTTAGTTATCACCCAGAAAAACTTTCAATGGAACGTACGGATAACGCAGCTTTTGGTCCAACTGATCGTATTGGGCAACTGACTATGCGCAATCTGGACATTGCGGATACTCGAGCAAAACTTGAACTTTATCGGGCGCAAGGACAAATTGATCCAAGTACTTTTGGACTAGTTGGAAACCTAGAGTCAGGAAAATCAGCTGCAATTACCAACTCAAATGCGACTGAAGCTGGCGATGAAGGACTAAATCGAGCCGCATTTGATGCAGGTTCCGATTAAGTGCCCAAACAATTAGAGAAATTTGCTCCAGTACTTTTCGTATTTCTTTGGAGCACTGGATTCATCGGTGCAAAATATATTGTTCCCTATGCAGAGCCATTCACGTTTTTAACAATTCGCTACGCAATAGCGTGTGCGATTTTGCTGGCAATTGCAGCAATTATTAAGCAGCCGCTTCGACTTTCCAGAGATCACTTAAAAGCTTCCATCGGCGTTGGCTTACTACTTCATGTTATTTATATTGGCGGGGTTTTCTACGCCGTAAGCCTGGGAGTTTCAGCTGGCATTAGCGCTGTGATCGTAAGTGTTCAACCAGTCTTGGTTTCGGTGCTAGCCGTGCCGTTACTAGGGGAGCGATTGCGCTGGACGCAAATAGTTGGACTGCTCCTTGGTGTCGCGGGTATCGCACTTTTGCTTTTACCAAAAGTTTTTCAGGGTGATTATTCAGTAGCAACTTCTTGGACTGGAATCTTTATTTGTGTTGTTGCACTTCTTGGAACTAGTTCAGGCTATTTGATGCAGAAGAAACTCGGTACTGACATTCCATTTCTAACTGGCACCGGCACACAATATGCAATTAGCGCGGTTGCCTTCTTGATTCTTTCGTTGAGTATGGAAGATCAAATTATTAGTTGGACTCCAGAATTTATTTTTGGACTGGCCTGGATTGTTCTAATGCTTTCAATCGGCTCAATAGTTTTGCTGTACGGAATGCTACGAACTGGAAGTGCAAGTAAAGTTTCGAGCCTTTACTACTTAGTGCCACCAGTTGCCGCGATTCAAGCCTTCTTTTTATTCGACGAAGTAATTCCACCCGTTGGAATAATCGGAATGTTGCTTGCAGGATTAGGCGTGGTCTTAGTTATGCGCCAAAGTAAAACGCTACAATCAACTCAAGCTAGCTGAGCGCTCATCGCCATCCAGCGTTCTTCAAGTTGCTCTTTTTCCATAATTAATGGCTGGAGATCATCATTTAAGACTGCAACTTTTTCGAAGTTTGCTGAGTGTTCTTCCATGGCAGTCAGAATTTCCTTAACTTGGACATCCAATTTTGCTATGGAGCGCTCAATACGCTGCTGATCTTTTTGGAGGTCACGTTTTTCGGTTGCTGAGATTTCGGATTTTGGGGAATCGGGAGATTGGGTAAAAGCTGTTGGTTCATCAGGTTCGGCTTTTCGAAGTTTCAAATATTCTTCCAGGCCACCAGGCAAATTTCTAAGTGTGCCATTTCCCATAACACCTACAAAAGTGTCACATACCCGCTCGAGAAAATATCTATCGTGTGAGACAACCAAAAGTGTTCCAGAAAAACTATCAAGTAAATCTTCTAGTGCCGCTAGAGTCTCAACATCAAAATCATTTGTAGGTTCATCCAGAATAAGCACATTTGGTCCGCCCATAAGGAGTCTGGTTAATTGCAATCTACGCCGCTCGCCACCAGATAAGTCGCCAACGGGAGTCCACTGGGCATCGGAGCCAAAACCTAAACGCTCACCAAGCTGGGAGGCACTAAGGGATTTTCCCTTACCAATTTCAACATGGGAAGCAATGTGTTCAATGGCTTCCAGTACGCGCCACTTAGGGTTTAGCTCTTCAAGGTGCTGCGACAAAAACGCTGGCTTAACAGTTGTGCCAGTTACTAGTTTTCCAGCAGTAACTTTTAGTTGACCTGTCAGCACTTTTAGTAACGTCGTTTTTCCAGCACCATTCACGCCAGCAATCGCAATGCGATCGCCAGGTCCAACATTCCAGTCCAGATGCGTGAAGAGATCGCGATCACCAACATGAATTGTGGCGTTATGAAGTTCGTAAACTGTTTTACCTAATCGAGCATTTGCAAAGGCGAGTAGCTCCACATTGTTTCTAGGTGGTGGCTCATTTTCAATAAGTTCATTTGCGGCATCGATGCGAAACTTTGGCTTACTGGTTCGCGCTGGTGCGCCGCGTCGCAGCCACGCTAATTCTTTTCGAATCAACATATTCCGTTTTTGTTCTTCAACACTTGATTGCCGCATACGCTCAGCTTTAGCCAGTACGTAAGCAGAGTAACCGCCATCGTATTCCTCGATCTTGCCGTCGATAACTTCCCAGGTTCGATCACTTACTTCATCCAGGAACCAGCGATCATGAGTTACAACTGCAACGGCAAGACCCCGTCGATTCTTTAAGTGTTCAGCAAGCCAGGTAACCGCTTCCACATCGAGGTGGTTAGTTGGTTCATCAAGTAGTAAGACATCTAAATCGCTAATTAGTAGCTTCGCTAGCGCCACACGTCGTCGTTCGCCACCAGAAAGTGGTCCCATTTGCCTGGCCAAAATCGCTTCGCCGAAGCCGCCGAATAGACCCGTTAAAACATCGCGAGCTTTTGAGTTTGTCGCCCATTCATGATCGGCCTGATCGCCTAAGACAATTTCGCGAACAGTGGCATTTGGATCGCCTTGATCGATCTGAGAGAGCGTTCCAAGGTGAGTGCCATTAGTCATGGCAACTCGGCCATCATTTGGAGTTTCTTGGCCGCCCATTATCTTAATTAAGGAGGATTTTCCGCCACCGTTTCGGCCAACAATGCCGATTCGAGCACCTTCGGCTAAACCAAGTGAAACGTGATCTAGAACTGCGCCTTTGCCATAGGACAGCGAGACATTCTCGAGATTTATTAAATTACGGGGAGCCACGAACTTGCCTTTCAGGTCTGCTCCATTCTCGCAGGTGTTTAGACATTTACGAAACCAGATAAGCCCCTACAACCCCTAAAGAAGCGGCGGTAAAGTTAAAGATATGGACTTAACAGCTGCTGCATATAAAGCCACCGAAGGTGGACCACTCGATGTAAATCGCGACTTCTACCGCGCACTTGCAAATGACAAGAATCGCGAATTGGTAGAAGCAATTCACTTGCCAATTCGAAGTGGGATTGGCTGGAAGATTCCAGCCGGCCACATTTGTCGAATCACGACTATTGAAGGCCCACAAGTTGCAGATCTAAACCTCTGGAATTTAAATGACCCGCGCGAACGTTTTTGGGCATCACGCACTAAGCAACTACATGCTGCGCACTTAACAACTTTTAATCGGCTCTGGTCGACTTTGCCATTTTTGCGTCCGATGGCAACCATCACTGCGGATAGTTTAGAAAATTACGGCGTCGATTCCCAAGGCGGAAGAGTTCACGACTTACTTGGCACTCGCTGCGACCCGTATGTAAACCGCATGCTTACTGGCGAGGATTTCGATTACCATTGCCACTCAAATTTAACTCGCGCCGTTTTACCATTTGGATTAACAGAGTTTGATGTGCATGACGTATTAAACGTCTTTCAATGCACTGGCTTAAATAGTGATGATCAATATTTCATGAAAACTTGTCCTGCCAAAAAGGGTGACTATTTTGAATTCTTTGCAGAATTTGATTTGCTTGCCGCTCTCTCAACTTGCCCAGGTGGGGATCTTTCGGTTCCGCTTTGGGGACCAGATGCGCAGGATCCACTTGATGTGTGCCGTCCGCTTGGCATTGAAGTCTTTCGTCCTTCCGGAGAACTTTTGAAGGGCTGGACAGAGCCAATTCGCGCGCAGTACGCCGGTAGGCATGGCCTAAAGGCTCAGCAATGGGTTTAACCTCGATTGATTTAAATGCTGACTTAGCTGAAGAGTGTGGCGATGATGAGTCTTTGTATCCGTATTTATCGAGCGCAAACATATGCTGCGGTCGCCATGCGGGTGGCCTGGAATCGATGAAGAAAGCGGTTGCAGCAGCAATTCGCCACGATGTCGTTATTGGCGCTCACGTGGGTTACGAAGACCGCGAAAATTTTGGACGTATCGATGTGGAGCTGGAGTATGACGCGCTTCGTAAATCCACTTTTGATCAGATCAATGACTTGCTTGAAATAGCAAGTAGCGCTGGAGCGAAAGTTCAGTACGTTAAGCCGCATGGCGCGCTTTATCACCGAATTGGTAATGATCCAGAGCAAGCCGCAGCGGTTGTTGATGCAATTGCGCAAATTGATACTTCCTTACATGTGCTAGTCCCAGACACCGACATTATTAAGTTGGCAGCTGCTGGCGCAGGCTTAACCGTCGTTCATGAATTCTTTGCAGATCGTGCTTATCTTCCGGTTGGAACTTTAGTGCCACGAACTGTTAAAGATTCTGTACTACATGATTCCCAGGTAATTTCAGATCGAGTTTTGGAATGGCTTACTGAAGGCGACATCGAGGCAAATGATGGGTCGCGCATTTCGGTAACTGCAGCATCGATTTGCTTGCATGGCGATACCCCAGGGGCGGTAGAAAGTGCTGCTGCGATTTATCAGCGCTGTAAGTTAGCGGGATATGAAATTAAATCATGGCTGGAAAGCTAGAACTTCTTAAGAGTTAGCGTGCCAACATAGAAAGTTGCTTGATTATTGCGCTAGTTGGACCCGGGGTATTTAAAGCATAAAAATGCAAACCTTCAGCGCCCAGCGCGAACACATCTTCGCAAACCTGAACTGCAACATCGATACCAAGCTTCTTTAGGCTCTCTGGATCATTTTGATAACGCGCAAAGCGCAACCTCGTTGCTTTAGGCATGTAACCACCACTTAGTTCAAGCATGCGAACTATTTGTGGGTAGCTCGTTACTGGCATGATCCCTGGATAGATTGAAAGCTTTGAGCCTCGGGCATCCAATGCATTTCGCAGTGCCTCATAACGTCCGCTGTCAAAAACAAACTGAGTAATTGCAAAAGTTGCGCCAAGCTCTTCCTTGCGAAGTAGCACATTAATGTCTTGCGTGAAATTTCCATCAGAAGCTGGGTGTACATCAGGGAAGGCTGCAACCCCGATTGAAAAGCCACCAATTTCGCTAGCTAACTCGACAAGTTGATCCGCGTAATCAAAGCCCCCCGGCGTTGTCACCCATGGCGCAGTAGGCCCACCTACTGGGTCGCCGCGAAGTGCGAGTACTCCGTGGAACCCAGCAGCTTTGTATTCCAAAAGAATTTCGATAAGTTCCGCGCGAGTAGAGCCCACACAAGTTAGGTGTCCAATAACTGGAACACCTGTTTTAGCAATAAATTCAGAGGCAATGCGGACTGTGCGATCACGTGTGCCGCCACCGGCGCCATAAGTTATTGAAACAAAGTCAGGTTTAAATTCCTGAAGCGCGTCAATGGTTGTCCATAAGTTTGCTTCACCTTCGAGATCTTTAGGTGGGAAAAACTCAAAGGAAATAGTGGGAGTGGTGACTTCGACTGCGTCGGCTGACAACTTGCCTCCTGGGGATCTGGGTGACCGGATCAATCAACGAGGCTTCGTTTCCTGAATTATAAATTTAGCACTAAGTTAACAATTTTATTAAGGCCGTGGTGACTTAACTAGTTGACCTATTGCCTTGATGGTCACGTATGAAATTGGGATCGCGGCAAGGGCGCACAACCAGCCATAACTCAAGAATGCAATTATGACGCCAGCAAGCGCGCCACCTACAGCTGCGCTTAAATTCATGATGAGGTCAGAGGTACCTTGCGCAGGTGCGCGGTAATGATCTGAGACTGACTCGGACAACAAAGTTGAGCCAGCAATCAAAGTGCAAGACCAGCCAAGCCCAAGAAGAAATAACCCGATGCCAAGTTGAATCTCATTATTAGCTGGCGCAGTTCCCGAAATGATCGCAGAGACGACCAAAATAACACCGCCAATAGCAATAACTTGCTGGCGACCCAAGCGGTCAGTTAAGTATCCAACCAGCGGGGATAGGGCGTACATACCTGCAATGTGAACGCTGATCACAAGTCCAATGATTTGTAACGAGACATCAACGTGTGCCATGTGAACTGGAGTCATAACCATTACGGCAACCATGATTAAGTGCCCCATGGATAGTGCTAGCAAACCAAGTAATGCACTTGGACGTGAAGCGATGTGGGCAAGCACTTCTTTAGTCGGGATTTTGATTTTGCTGGATGAGTCTTCGCTATGACTTGCGGTACTCGTTAGGTAGGGATCGGGCTTTAGCCGAAACCAAATTACGGCTGCTCCTAATCCGAGCATTACTGCAGAGAACATGTAGGGTCCAGTAAGTCGGGGCAAGCCAACTGAAGTTGCAAAGTCGCCAACTGGACCGATCAAATTTGGCCCAAGTACTGATCCAATAGTGGAGGCCCAAACAACCAGTGACAAACTTCGAGCGCGGTTATCTTGAGTCGCTAGGTCCACCGCTGCGTAACGGGCCTGGTAGCCCGATGCAGCAGCTGCGCCAACGAGGAAAGTGCCAAGAAACAAAATTGGTAGAAACTCGGTAGCACCTCCTACGACCGCTAGCACTGCGCCAAGCGCCCCAATTGCGTAACCAGAGCTAAGGGCAAGCCTGCGGCCACCACGTCTTGTCAGGTTTGCCAGTGGAAGTGCCATGGCTGCTGCGCCAAGCACGCCAAATGTTTGAGCTAATCCGGCAAGTGCTTCAGAGTTAGTAATACTTGCAACTATTAACGAACCCGCAGCCACAGTGCTGGAGTACCCAAGACCAGAAAGTGACTGAGCACCTGCCAAAGTTTGTAGCGTTCGACGCAGAAGTGGATGGGCGGGTACAACTCTAGCCGAGGTCATAATCCTTACTCTATTTAGGTGGTTTAATTAGTCAGTGACCAGCACCCAAAAAACACCTGAATCCGCGCCTTCGTTTGCCGTAGTCACTCGAAGCTATTACCCGATCATTTCGGCAGTATTTGTTGCCTTGCTAGTTATCTCAAATGTCGGCGCAGTGAAGTTAATTAGCGCTGGACCACTGATTCTCGATGGTGGCGCATTTTTATTCCCGCTGGTTTACATTGCTGGGGATGTACTTAGCGAAGTTTATGGTTTTAAAGCGGCCCGCAAAACTATTTACCTTGGTTTTGGTATGGCGACATTGGCCGCGTTGACATTTTGGTTAATTCAAATCTCACCAGCAGCAACTGGCTGGGAAAACCAAGGCGCATTTGAGGCAATCTTAGGTTTTGTGCCGCGAATTGTGTTGGCTAGTGTTTGTGGCTTTTTGGTTGGCCAGCTCCTTAATGCCTATGTATTAGTGAAAATAAAGGCCCGCACAAATGAGGGCTCCCTATGGTTGCGCTTAATTGGTTCAACTGTTGTGGGAGAGCTTGCTGACACAGTTGTCTTTTGCACCATTGCGTTTTATGGAATTTTAACGGGTGGCGATTTCCTCAATTATGTAATTGTTGGGTATTTTTACAAGACTTTGCTGGAAGTTTTATTGCTACCTGTTACTTATCGCATTATTGCTTACGTAAAGGCGAACGAACCTACATACTCGAGCTAATTAATCCTTAGTTAAACCCGGGCGACGGTATTGCCCCATAAATTCTGTCTTGAATTCTTGGAATGATCCTGCAATTAAGGTTTCGCGCATCTTTGCTACTAAGCCAACGATAAAAAATTCATTATGAATAGTCAGCAAAGTAGATGCCAATAATTCTTTAGCGTGAACTAAGTGATGCAGGTAAGCCTGGGTGTAATGCGTGCAGGTGTAGCATTGGCAATCCGCAACAAGTGGTTCAAATGATCGTCGATACTTTGCATTTGTTATGTTGAACCGGCCTGAGTTGTTGTAGACAGCAGCATTACGCGCTACTCGAGATGCCGAAACACAATCAAAGGTGTCAATGCCAGCTTCAACGCTGACAAATAAATCTTCTGGCTCGCCAATTCCGAGTAAATGCCGAGGGCGATTTAGTGGAAGTTCTTGCGTGACCCAGCCAACGATTTTGCCAAGCTCATGTTTATCTAACGCGCCACCAATTCCATAACCATCAAAATCCATTGCGCCCAAGTCACTGGCCGCTTTGCGCCGAAGATCTTCATATTGCGCGCCCTGGATCACGCCAAATAGCGCTTGGTAAGGGCGATGGGATCGCTGTTCAGTCAATTTCTGATGTTCCGCGATACACCGCAGCGCCCAAAGGCGAGTGCGCTCAAGTGACATGACTTGGTAGTCGCGAGTATTCATCAAAGTCGTTAATTCATCAAAGGCAAACATAATGTCGGCGCCAAGTTGATGCTGAACTTGCATGGAAAACTCCGGGGTAAATCGGTGCATAGTGCCATCGAGGTGGGACTTAAATGTGACGCCATCATCATCTACATGAGCTAACCGAGTTTTGTTTTCGGCAATTACGTCATCAGATTGCACGGTGTCAGTTTCCATGGCAAGAACTTTTTTAAAACCAGCACCCAAACTCATAACTTGAAAGCCGCCACTATCGGTGAATGTTGGCCCTGGCCAATTCATAAAAGCGCCAAGGCCACCAGCTTCATCAACTATGTCTGCGCCGGGCTGCAAGTAAAGGTGGTAGGCATTAGCTAGCAATGCTTGGGCGCCAAGCTCTTGCATAGTCTCTGGCATTACCGACTTAACGGTTGCCTTGGTTCCAACTGGAATAAAGGCTGGAGTCGCAACTTGTCCATGTGGGGTCGTGATAGTTCCAGCGCGCGCGCTGCTTGATGATTCTGGGCTACTTAATATTTCGAAAGAAAAACCCGTTTTTGATTCAGGCACGATAAGTTACAGGCCATCCAAATGATCGGCAATTTTCTTTGCTGCGCTTCCCAGGGCTTGATATTCCTCATCGGAAAGCAAGTCAACTAAATGCTTGCGCACACCCATCACGTGATCAGGCGCCGCTGTTTCCAATGCTTTGATCCCGACTTTAGTTAAGACTGCAAGTTGACCCCGTCGGTCATCCGCGCAAATTTGGCGCTCAATTAGCCCAGCGCTTTCCATTCGATCAACTTGGTGGGAGAGCCGGCTACGAGAGAGCAATGTCTTTGTTGCAAGATCACTCATTCGAATTGAATTATTTTTACTCTCGGAAAGACGAACCAAGATTTCGTAATCGGTAATAGTCAAGCCATGTTGTTCTTGAAGCTCCCGACTTAGCTGGTCGGTTAACCCTTTGGAAGCCGTTAACCAGGATCGCCAATGTCCTTGTTGTTCCTTGGTTAACCAGCGCGTCATAGCAATAGTCTAAACGCCGAATACTTGAATTTTTAACTACACCGATGTGAGGATCTCAGCGCCAGTTGCAGTGACCACCAGTGTGTGTTCAAACTGCGCTGAACGGAGCCGATCCTTAGTAACAACTGTCCAGTCGTCTTGCCACATATCCCAAGTGTGTGTTCCTAAAGTCAACATTGGTTCAATGGTGAAAGTCATACCTTCTTCAATGACAGTGTCAAAGTGTGGAGTGTCGTAGTGGGGGATGATCAAGCCAGAGTGAAATGTAGTACTGATGCCGTGACCTGTGAAGTCACGAACTACTCCGTAATTAAAGCGCTTGGCGTAGGACTCGATGACTCGGCCAATCACGTTTATTGGCCGCCCTGGGCGTACCGCAGCTATTGCTCGATTCAGTGATTCCTGAGTACGTTCAACTAGTAAGCGGGATTGCTCATCCACTTCGCCGGCCAAAAAAGTGGCATTAGTGTCGCCATGGACCCCATGGATGAATGCTGTGATATCGATATTGCAGATGTCTCCGTCTTGAACCACCGTGGAATCTGGAATGCCGTGGCAAATAACTTCGTTCAAGCTGGCGCAAAGTGACTTTGGGAAGTCTCGGTAACCCAGCGTTGAAGGGTAAGCATTGTGATCAAGCAAGAACTCATGGCCAATTCGATCTAATTCGTCGGTAGTGACGCCAGGGACGACATTTCTACCCACCTCTGCAAGCGCAAGCCCCGCGATGCGCCCCGCGATGCGCATTTTCTCGATGATTTCCTGTGACTGAACATCTGAACCAGCATGTTTTTTTGGCGCTTTTTTACCTACGTATTCTGGGCGCGCAATAGCAGCAGGAACGGAACGCATTGGTGTTAAGGAGCCAGGCGTTAAAGTTCCAACGGGTGCGCTCATTCTTTAATACTAAGTCAGAAGTTGAAATTGTTTATTTTGCTAGAAACTGATGCCACAATAAGTAAATGCAGTGGTGGTTTTGTTTAATTCATAAAGCGGTAGAAGCCGGTCCAGGTTGTCCTGATCAATCTCGATTAGGCCCATATGAATCGCAGGCCTTAGCACTTGGGGCACTTGCCAGAATTAGCGCTCGCAACCAGGAGTTAGATGAGCAAGACGAGGATTAAGTAATTCATTTTTAAGTTAGTTTGCCAAAGCAAAAACCCCGCCCCCAAAAATGGGAGCGGGGTTTTTGTTGAAGCAGGGGGAAATTACTTCTTCTTCGCAGCTGGCTTGCGCTTTGCAGCCTTGCGCTTTGCAGGTGCCTTCTTAGCAGCAGCCTTGCGCTTTGCAGGTGCCTTCTTAGCAGCCTTGCGCTTTGCAGGTGCCTTCTTAGCAGCCTTCTTCTTTGCAGGCGCTTTCTTAGCAGCCTTCTTCTTTGCAGGCGCTTTCTTTGCAGCCTTGCGCTTTGCTGGTGCTTTCTTGGCAGCCTTCTTCTTAGCTGGTGCTTTCTTGGCAGCCTTCTTCTTTGCTGGTGCCTTGCGCTTTGCAGCCTTCTTCGCTGGAG
>JBDNJO010000067.1:0-3771 GCA_041687715.1 Candidatus Nanopelagicales bacterium | reverse complement strand
TCGTTCCGTTATGGATTTAACGCTTAAGAACTTTGCCGAAGCAGGACTAACTGATGTGGCAATCATTATTGGTTACGCTGCTGATCAAGTCCGAATTCGCCAACAAGAATTAGAAGAGCGGTATGGCGTAAACCTTGAACTTGTTTTCAATGACAAAGCCGAAGAATGGAATAACGCTTACTCACTTTGGTGCGCACGGGATGTCCTAAAAGCAGGCGCAATTATTGCCAACGGTGACACGATTCATCCAGTCTCTGTTGAAGAATTACTCAAAGCGCAAAGTGATGCTCACATCACGCTTTCCCTGGACAACGTTAAGAAATTAGCTGATGAAGAAATGAAAGTTCAGCTAAACGATCTTGGCGGCGTCAAATTAATTACGAAGTTGATGGATCCAGCTACCGCATCAGGTGAATACATAGGGGTCGCGCGAATCCCAGGCGACCTTGCCGATGACCTTGCCGATGCATTGAAGGCAACTTTTGAGCGCGATCCTAATTTGTATTACGAGGATGGCTTCCAAGAGATGGTGGCGCGTGGTGCTCACATTGCAACTGTAGCGATTGGTGATGTGCCATGGATTGAAGTGGACACCCTGGAAGATCTGGCGCGCGCTCGGGAGATCGTATGTCATTACTGAGTCGCACCTTTCCGGCGCCACTTCATGTGGACATTTCTGCTGGTGCAATAAATCGGTTGAAGGATGTTATTTCTGATTCGCGCATTGCCCCGAATTCAAAAGTTGCTGTTATTTTGTCGACAGGCTCAGGCGTACAGTTTCGCTCGCAGATTGAAAGCCAAATTTCACAGGCAGATTTCTTTGAATTATCTGATGGCAGCTTGCAGTCAGCGGAAGAAATTTCAGCCAAACTAAAAAACTATTCCAGTGTTGTTGGCGTTGGTGGTGGGCGAGTACTTGATGCGGCCAAATATGCAGCAAGTAAAGCTAACTTGCCTATGATTTCTGTCGCAACCAACCTTGCCCATGACGGAATTGCATCTCCAGTAAGCATTTTGGAGCACGACGGCACTCGCAGCAGTCACGGAGTAAGTGTCCCGGCTGCTGTACTAATTGATTTAGACATTGTTCGCAACGGTCCAGTTCGATTCTTGCGCGCCGGAATTGGCGATGTGCTTAGTAACTTAAATGCTGTTTCCGATTGGGAGCTTTCCCGAGATGTTAATGGCGAACAAGTGGATGGCCTAGCGGCATCGATGTCTCGAACAGCGGCAACAAGTTTGCTCAATCATCCAGGAACAATTGATGATGATGGATTTTTAGTCGCACTTGCTGAAGGCTTAGTGCTTTCTGGATTAGCAATGGCAGTTGCTGGAACTTCTCGGCCATGTAGTGGTGCGTGCCACGAGATCTCACATGCAATAGATATGTTGTTCCCAGAAAAGTCCGCGCCACACGGCGAGCAAGTAGGAGTGGGCGCGCTATTTGCAACATTCTTACGCGAGGCAACAGGTGAATTTTCGCAACTTCGCAATGTACTGTCTCGTCATGGATTGCCGATCTCACCTGCCGAACTTGGATTAACGAGCGAGCAGTTTGCGCAAGTTGTCGCTTATGCGCCACAAACTAGACCAGATCGATTCACAATTTTGGAACACAAGAATTTAAGTCAAGACGCGATTTCGCGTGTTGTATCTGACTTTGTTTCCGCAGTTTAGGCAGGCTTTAAACATGGCACTTATTGGATCTCGTCGCATTGCCGACAAAATCCTTGACGTAACCATTTTCATTCTTGCTACTGCAACAGTTGCTTACTATGCATCACGCTACTTCACGACCAGTGCCATGGTCGTGGCTGGAGTCTGGGTTGCATTTGCAGGGTTACTTTTCCTTTTGCTCCGACGGTTTGCCGAAGCAGGATTTTATGGCGAACCAGTCCCTGCCCCTTACCTAACGAGTGATCCAACTGCGCATCGCAAAAACGTTTTAGCTCGAAACGTAACTTGGACAGGTTTGCTTGCTGCTGGGTTTGCCTACCTTTATATCGAGAACCAACTGCCAAATTTAAGTCCTTCCCAATGGGCATTAATGATTCTGGTTTTAGTAGCCATTGGTTCATTAGTGGCTCTTAGATTGGCGAAGAATAAAGTTGAAGTTGCCGCTGATTACAAAACCTTCCATTGGCTTACTTGGCTGATTGGCGCGGGCATGGCGTTAATTGCCTCAGCAACGTTACGACCACAAAGTGATGACACGAATTATGTAAATCTTTCAACCTGGATTGCTGAGCGTGGCACCATGCCACTTCGCGACACGGTTTACAGTGATCAAGTTTTTGAAACTCGCCCACTTGGATCTGCTTGGGAATCAATGTGGGGAGTCTTTGCTCACGTAATAAACATCTCAGCGCCAACGTTGCTTTATGTAGTTGCAGTTCCAATTCTGACTATGATCAGTGTTTTTGCGGTAGATCGTGGCATGCGAGCGATGCATGTGCGACATACCAACTTCGCACTCATGATTGTGAGCCTGTTCCTGCTACTTGATGGCGCAAATATATTTTCCTTTGGAGTTTTCCATGGGTCTCGTATTTGGCAAGGCAAAGCATTCTTTGTTTCAGCCATGGTTCCGCTGCTTATCGGCGCAGGCATAGTTTGGGCGCGCTCTGGACGACGAAATGATTTAATTCGATTTCTGTTAATTGCGATAGGTGCATCCGGTCTGACAACAACAGCAACAATGTTGGTTCCAATGATCACACTTGTCATCGTTGGCGTGGTTGGTTTTCAGCGCGGAATCAAAGCAGCCAGTTGGACTAGTTTGGCAATACTTACTCCGCTTTATGTTGGTGTGGCTTTTCGAGGCACTCGTAGCGCAGACAGCAACGCAATGGGGCAAATTGTTTCTGACACATTAGCTTTAGTGCGACCTGCAACCATACTTTCTGGGTTGAGCGAACTGCCTGATCCAAATGAATTCGTTGGCTTGATGGCAAAGCCACCTTTTCATGCTGCGTTATTTGCATTAGTAATGTGCTGGGGTTGGCTTGGCAGCGAATCTCGAACTGCGCGCCGGGTAATTGCTGGGCTGAGTTTGTTGTGGGCAATCATTTACTTGCCACCGGTCTTGGCAGTAGTTGAGCAAGTATCTGGTGTTGATTCAATTTCTTGGCGCTTTTGGTGGTTGTTACCAATCCCAATGCTGGTTGGCGCCGCCGCTTCTGCAGTTGCTTCAGGTTTGATTCGTATGACGAGTATTAACAGGTACAAGAATTTAACTTTAGGTTTAGCGACCATCTTGCTACTTACCCTCATTGTTATTCCGGGTAAGCCTGTTTGGCTTTCGAGTTTGGGACAGGTGAATTTGCAGAGCGCCAGATTGATGTGGCCACCAGGTTGGAAAGTCTTTGGTGGCTACTACGAAGCAAAAGAAATTCTTGATGTCATTGCCCAAGATGGCGACATTGTTGCAGCGCGACAAAATATTGAATTTTCCTTGGCCGCAACGACAGTTCGCATCCATCCAGTTCTGCCGAAGGTTTTCTGGTTTGCAGAAGCTACCGGGCCACTTGCAAGAGAACAGTTTGGTGATCGAGTTACGATCCGCCAATTCACTTCCAAAGATCAAGATCCTGAGCTTCCACCCCTGGACTTAAGTCTTTTGCCTGCCGCATTAGCGCGAGTCGGCGTTGACGTGGTTTGCCTGGATGCGGACCGTCCGGAAGCGATTAAATTAGTGAGAAGTTTTGGCTACACCCAGGGTGCGCGAGTTGTTAAATACTCCTCCGGTCGTGGGCAATGGTGCGCCCGACT
>JBDNJO010000066.1:0-6162 GCA_041687715.1 Candidatus Nanopelagicales bacterium | reverse complement strand
TCGTCCACCAAAGCAGTCAAATGACCACGAGTCGATTATGGCTCCCGGCTTAATGCTTACAACACCTTCGCGACCACCAAAAGTAAAAGCATGGGTAGTTGGGTCAGCATCTTCATCCGGAGTCCAATTGCAAATGTCAAAAGTCATGTCTTTATTCTTGCGGTTTCGCGTTGTAGAAACACTGACCTTGGCGAAATTTAATCAGGCAAAAAGAAACTGGGTGCAAGCTTTGCTTGCACCCAGTTTCTTTTTGAGCGTTATACCCGCTCGTGAGCTTCCTCCAAATTTGCACGACCAATTTCTGCGTAGATTTCTGGATGCTTTGACTTGACCCACCGGGCGTACAGCAAACCAATTAGTAAGGTTCCCAGTACTTCATAAGGCAAGTACTTAACCATTAATGAGTTTGACTGGTAGCCAGCTGCGAAGCCAGAACCAATTGCGCCAAATAGCAGAGTCAAGGCATAGATCATGCCGGCTGCGCCAACTAGTGGAGCAACTAGCGTGGTAAGAACATTACCCTTGTGCTTCTTGTTCTTGCCCCAGAAGTATCCGATAACTGCAAACGAGCAGATCACTTGAACGACCAGGATGAACGCAGTACCCACTAGCGAAGGCACGGTGTAAATCACGCCAAATGGCATCAAGTTTGGATCTGAAGTTGCGCCCACAACTGTTGGATCTGAAGTCCAAGGAGTAGAAAAGAACGTAAACAACAAAACCATGGTTAGGTTGATGCCAGTTACAACGCTCGAAGCAGCAGCAGGTGATTGGTGCTTATGGTGAGTACTAGACAGCTTTCCTCGAATCCGAGCAAACGGCAGTTCACGACTAAGCGCGAAGACATAACGTGATGCTGCGTTGTGGAAAGCCAGTGCACACGCAAAGGATCCGATCACCAGAAGCACTCGGTAGGAACTGTAGGTAAGTGATCCGAGGTTTTCTTGAACTGGAACCAACCACAAGTCCACTGGGTTTGAGCCACTCGACACTTCAACTGTGGCCTTTTTACCATTTGCAACTACTACCATCCACGATACGAATGTGTAAAACACACCAAGTCCAATAACTCCGATCATGGTTGCCAGTGGAACTACGCGCTTTGGATTCTTGGATTCTTCGCCGTATGCTGCTGTGGTTTCAAAACCAATCCAGGACCAGAAAGCGAAGAAAATACCAAGTGCCGCAGTACCTGCAGCAACGCCGGTACCAAAGGCACCAGCTTCCAGGTCTTTAAAGGCATTCAATGGAGCCACAGTCTCAGCAAACATGAAGCCATCAGGCCCACCTTTAGCTAAGACGCTGACGCCAAAGGCCAGAAGCAAAAGCACTTCAGCTACGAGAGTGACGCCAAGAAATGTAGCTGCCACAGTGATGTCGAAATAGGTAAGTACCCAGATCAAGATCAAGCCTGCGATAGCAATGATTAGCCAGTTAATATCGATGCCTGCCATTTTGCTTAAAGTATCTGAGGCAAAGTATGAAAATCCACCAATTAGCGTGCCCTCGAAAAGAATGTAAGCAACGGTTGCAAGTAAGCCTGCGGCCATACCCCATACCTGACCTAGGCCTTGGGAGATAAATCCGTAGAACGCACCGGCAGTCGTAATGTGCTTAGACATTGCGGCAAATCCGATGGCGAAAATAGACAGCACAATTGTTGCGAATAAGAACCCTGCAGGAACACCGATTCCATTACCGTAACCAGCGCCAATTGGAACATTGAAGCTCATTGCAGTAATTGGCGCAGCATTTGCTATCGCCATAAATAGAACGGCTACCAAACCAATGGCGCCTTTGCGAAGGCCTTTCTGGCTTTCGTTAGTTGTCGACATGCATTCGACCCTTTCGTTAAGACGCTGGGAATTTCCCGACGTGTCCCACCTTTAACTCTGGTGATCTGAATCACAGAGTTGGAATGATGTTGCCAGAAATTTCAAGCCAAAACACTAAAAATGGCATTATTTTTATTTTAATTGGTTAACAAATTGACTTCTTTGGTCTGAAGTACTTATTTGAAGGGGACAAATTTTGCCTAATTAACCTAAAAAGCCTAATTTAGATGGGTTTTTGTCGTTAAACCAATGTACAACCAATTGTTATCAAAAGGTATGGTGTTTGGTCTAATTTTATGCCATTATGTGGTTACGGCGGGTTAACTCGCAGGCCAGCTAGGTCAAGCAAGGAGGTTTCGGTATGACGCAAGAGCAGGTTAGCGCACCCGAATTCGACTATGGGCTTTTTTCGTATGACTCAAAAGAGCAAATGATTGCCAAGTCAAAAGAGTTTTGGAATCCAGGTAAGACACAGTTTTGGATCGACTCTGGAATTCCATTAGTTATAGACCGCAGAGAAGAATATTTTATTTACGACATGTCAGGTAAGCGTCTAATTGACGCGCACCTAAACGGTGGAACTTATAATCTTGGGCACCGGAATCCAGAAGTTGTGCAGGCTGTGACAATGGCGATGCAGCATTTTGATGTTGGAAATCATCACTTCCCATCTCTTGCTCGAACTGCATTAGCTGAGGCATTAATCAAAACTGCTCCCGTGGGTTTAAGCAAAGTTATTTATGGCTCTGGCGGCGGCGAGGCAATTGACATTGCGCTTAAATCAGCAAGGCATGCAACTCAGAAGCGAAAAATTGTTTCAATCATCAAGGCGTATCACGGCCATACCGGTTTAGCAGTCGGAACCGGAGACGATCGTTTCTCCAAACTGTTCTTGTCAGATCGCCCAGAGGAATTTCCACACGTTCCTTTTAATGACTTAGAAGCAATGGAAGACGCATTACGCGGCCGCGATGTTGCCGCAGTAATTATGGAGACCATTCCAGCGACATATGGCTTCCCATTACCTAACCCAGGTTATTTAGAGGCAGTAAAAGTTTTATGTGAAAAATACGATGCACTTTACATCGCAGATGAAGTACAAACCGGATTAATGCGAACCGGCGAACTCTGGGGAATTACAAAACATGGAATTACGCCAGACATTTTGGTGACCGGTAAGGGCCTATCTGGTGGTTTGTACCCAATCGCGGCAGTGCTAGCAACAGAAAAAGCAGCAGCCTGGCTTAATGAAGATGGCTTTGGGCACATCTCGACTTTTGGTGGCGCGGAACTTGGATGTATCGCAGCCCTAAAAACTCTCGAAATTTGTTCCCGCGAAGAAACTCGATCCATGGTGCACTACATCGCTGACTATGTTGGCAAGCGCCTGGCAGCTGTTCAGGCAACTTATCCAGATTGGTTTGTAGGAATTCGACAAAACGGGGTAATCCTTGGCCTGGAATTCGCGCACCCACAAGGTGCCAAGTACGTAATGCGCCACCTTTACGAAAATGGCGTATGGGCAATTTTCTCAACGCTTGATCCACGGGTACTGCAGTACAAGCCGGGCATCTTGCTAAAGCCAGAAATTGCCGAAGAATTGCTAGATCGAACGGAACTTGCGATCGGAAAAGCATATGCCGAAATTCGCAATGAGCGTAGGTCAGCATGAGTGAAATGACTTATGAGCCATTAATGGTGGAACCTGCAGGCGTGCCACGCGGGCGTGCCATGGTTGAGCGCGCAGACTGGGCTGCCCGAGCATATGCAAAGTACGACATTGCAACGGTTAATCGCATTGTTGATGCAGCGGCATCGGCATTGGCAAACCGGGCACAAGAATTCGCACGGGATGCAGTTGCTGAAACTGGCTTTGGCGTAGTAGATCACAAAACTTTAAAGAATATTGCTTGCTCAACTGGGATTGTTGAAAACTATCGTGGCCAAGATTTTGTTACACCTGAGATTGATGAAGTTAACAAGATAGTTGCGATTCCTCGTCCTGCCGGGGTGATCTTGGCGCTTACTCCCTCGACTAACCCAGTAGCGACAGTTTCGTTCAAAATTATTTTGGCATTGATGACTCGAAATGCAATCATCATCAGCCCACACCCAATGGCCAAGCGAGTTTGTGTCGCAGCAGCTAAAGCCATGGCGGATGCTGCCATCGGTGCCGGAGCTCCTGATGGAATTATTCAAATTGTTGAAGAGCCATCTATCCCGTTAATTAATGCCTTAATGACGGATGAACGAACAGATGTAATTGTGGCAACCGGTGGTAGCCCAGTAGTTAGATCCGCTTACCGCAGCGGTAACCCAGCAATAGGTGTTGGCCCGGGTAACGTTCCAGTTCTCGTTGATGCAACGGCTGATCTTGTAAAAGCAGCAGCCAGAATTATTGAAAGTAAGGCATTTGATAATTCAATTTTGTGCACAAATGAAAGTGTCGTAATTGCCGAAGAGGCGATAGCAGACAAGTTGCTTGCGGCTTTCGCGCGTGAAGGTGCTTACGTGCTTAAAGACGAAGAACGCGACGCAGTTCGCAATACGGTTTTTCCTGATGGTCATTTCAACATCAAGATGGTTGGCAAGGATGCTACCTGGATCGCCGAACAAGCAGGCATCAAAGTTCCAGCAAAAACTAAAGTCTTAATTGCACCATTTGAGTTAGCGGTACCAGAAGAACCACTGGCTCATGAAAAACTATGCCCAGTTTTAGGTTTCATTCGAGTGCCTACTGCAGCGCGCGGAATTGATATTGCGCGCGCGATCCTGCGCATAACTGGTTCGGGACATTCAGCTGCGATTCATAGCGCAAATCCAGAACTCATAATGAGGTTTAGCGCCGCAGTTCCGGTCCTTCGCGTTTCAGTTAATGTGGGAAATAGCCTTGGATCATCAGGAATCCAAACTAACTTGCCACCTACAATGACAATTGGAACTGGCTTTGCTGGCCGCTCCTCACTTGGCGAAAACTTGCAGCCAAAGCATTTGATCAATTACACCCGGCTTGCTTACAACTGCGACATTCGGGAAGTAATGCCGTCATTTGCTGGTTTAAACCCTTGGACTAATCCAGTTGGCCCAGTTCCGGCATATCCAAAGTCCTCAAATGATCGCAATCCTGAAAGCACACTTCCACCAATACACCGGGAACCAATTTCGCAGGATGTCGCAGAACTTCGAGATGAAATACGCAAATTAATTGTCGAAGAACTTCACGCATTGATTAAGAACTAACGAGAGAAGAGAGATACATGGCAGAGCTTCGGTCGTTCATCTATATCGACCAGATGCAACCACAAACTATGTGCTACTTGGGCTCATGGGTTAAAGGTGCGTTGCCGCGAGCTAACATGGCCGCGCAAATTATTGAAGTAGCGCCCGGTCTAGATATCGAAGCACTTACCGATGTCGCGCTTAAGCATGCCAATGTGCAAGCCGGAATTTTGTTTGTTGAACGAACTTTTGGGTATCTGGAAATTCATGGCCCAACTGAAGAAGTTCGCGCAGCAGGTCAAGCGGTGCTCGCAGCACTGGGCACGACTGAAGCGTCAGCACTAAAGCCAAAAATTTTGGCTTCTCGGGTAGTGCCCTCCGTTGATCAACAACACGCTTTTTTAATCAATCGCAACAAAGTCGGATCTATGATTTTGCCAGGTGAGTCCTTGTACATTCTGGAAGTTGCGCCTGCGTCATATGCAATTTTGGCTACTAATGAAGCTGAGAAAGCAACTGACATCAAGGTCGTGGACTACCGAATGATTGGTGCAACGGGACGCGTTTACCTTTCGGGAAAAGAAGCCAACGTTCGCGCAGCTGCTGAAGTTGCCGAAAAAGTTTTGAGCGATCGCTAATGACTGCTGACAACGAGCTATTGCGATTACTGGTGCGAGATGCGCTACGCGAGGCACTAGGTGGAGTAACCGGAGCTTCTGAGATTACTAAGGCACTTTCAGTCAAAGTTTCACCTGCGCAGGTAGTTGAGGTCGTGTCACTTACTAACGATGCAGACGTGAAGTCACTGGTGAATCGAGTCTTGGATATGGCAGCCGATCCGCAGACACTGGATGCGCTGCGCCAAGGTCGGATAGTTTTCCAACTGAGCCAGCACGCCAGTAGTCATTCCGTGAATGATTCAACGACGACCCGAATTGAAAAGGGCGCCGTTACTGAATCAACAATCAGAAAAGCTGCCGAGTCAGGATCAACCGTGATCGTGGCTCGAAAGGTAGTTGTTACATCACTTGCGCGCGATAAAGCGCGTGACTTGGGAGTAACAATTATTAGAGAAAGTCAACAAGAAAATCAGAAGGGATCGGTGATG
>JBDNJO010000065.1:0-5969 GCA_041687715.1 Candidatus Nanopelagicales bacterium | reverse complement strand
CTCTTCGGTCTGATCAGCAAGTGAGGCAATGTCTTCGGTCCAAGCCAGTTGATGCGCAAGTGGTTGGAAGGCTTTTGCCATTCCAAACATGCGGCCAACTTTTGGACCCCAAATTCCGGCGCAAGAAATTACGATTTCCGCTGGGAAGAAACCTTGGTCTGTCATTACGCCAGTTACTTGCCCGGCTTCTTGCTCGATCGAAATTACTTCTGTGCGATCGCTGAAAACTGCGCCGCGAGATTCCGCAAGTCTTTGCAAAGCTTGCACTGAGCGAACAGCCTTAGCGATGCCATCAGTTGGACAGTAGATTGCGCCTAAAATTTTTGTTGGATCAAGTACGGGATGAAGTTCACCAGCTCGCTCTGGAGAGATTACTTCTGCTTCATAGCCATATGCATGAAGCCAAGCTACGCGCCGATGTAATTCCTTTAAACGTTCTGGGGTAGTAGCAACTTCCAAGGAACCAACTTGATAGAAGCCCGGTCCTTCTTCGTGTTCGATCGATAGAAGTTTGTTAATAGTTTGATCGGCCATCGCAGCTAGAGTTTTATTGCCGGTTACTTTTTGCACAAGACCTGGTGCGTGTGAAGTTGAACCACCTGGGGAGGGCATGGGACCTTGTTCAATAACTGTGACATCATTCCAACCACGTTCGGTTAATTCGTCAGCAAGTGAGCAGCCAACAATTCCGCCACCGATGATCACAATTTTTTTCACTAAGGCCCCTTAGAAGTACAAAACAGACGTTGCGTACTATGCAACAGAGTGCGTGTTGCGCAACAACTTAATATTCCTCGCTTTTAAGTTAGCGGTCAAGCGGAACGCTGAAAGTAATTAAAAAGAACCGGTGAGCCCCGAAGGACTCACCGGTTCTGGTGACTTTATTTAGAGTGGCTAATTACTTAAGCCAGCCAGCAACTACGTCAGCGTTAGCATCGATCCACTTCTGAGCAGCTACTGCTGGATCAGTTCCGGATTCGATGTCTGCTGCTACCGCATTTTGATCTGCGTTTGTCCAAGTGAAGTTGTTAACGATCTTGGTGAAAGCATCGTTAGCATCTACAACCTTTGGGGTAACCAGTTTCTGTAGTGGTGACTCTGGGTAGTCAGTTAGGCCTGAAGCCACAGCTGCATCGGTCCAGTCATTAGCTGGGAACTTGATACGAGCCAGTGGAACCTTCGCAAGGAAGTTCTGTGGCTCATAGAAGTAACCAATTGCTGGTGTCTTATCTGCAGCTGCCTTTGTGAAGACATCAATTAATGCCTGCTCAGAGCCGGTTGAGATAACTGAGAAGTTCAACTTGTTAGCTGAAATCATCTTTTCACCGATTGTGGTGTATCCCGGAGGACCTTCATACCAAGCGCCCTTGCCCTTTGATTCATCTGTGATGAATAGGTCAGCGTACTTGTTTAGGTTTGCTGAATCTGTGATGTCTGGGTATTCATCTGCCATCCACTGTGGAACGAACATTCCAATTAGACCGATGTTTCCGTTATCGCCGGCTTCAACTACTGCGCCACGATCTGCCCATTCTTGCCAGCGACCGCCGCCCCAATCTTCGATGATTAGGTCAACTGAGCCCGCTTCCATTGCGTCATATGTAACGCCAGCTTCGGCAAGTGTGACCTGAGTGATATCGCAACCGTTTGCCTTGGCAATTTCAGTTACAACCTGTGCTGAGGCTGTGTAACCAACCCAAGCGTGCATAGCAATGGCGTAAGAGCCACAAGCTGCTAATGCTGCGTCACCTGATGGTGCAGCAGATGCTTCTGCATCTACACCCGCGCCGCCACATGCCGACAACAAAAGTGCAGCAGCTGCAGCAAGCACACCGGCTTTTGCAGCAACCTTCTTATTTCGGATCATTCTTATCTCCTCGCTTGGAAACAAACTATCTTTTGATAGTTCTTTAAACCAACGTTTGTTAGTTTAAAATCTAGTGCTTTGGGGCCGAATTTCTGGCCACCGTGTACTGGGCAATTCTGTCAATCATCAATCCGAGTAACAAGATAGAGAAACCGGCAATCAGCCCTTTACCCTGCAACTCTGGCTTTGAAGATCCAACAATCACCAAATAGCCAAGTCCACCGGCGCCAACAATGCCACCGATGACCACAACTGCCAGTACAAATATTAATCCTTGATTAGTGGCAAGGAGCAGGGACTTCTTTGCGGCTGGAAGTTGTACTTTCGTTATCAACTGCCACTTGGTGGAACCGGTAGAGATGGCTGCCTCGATCATGTTAGTTGGCACCTGGCGAATGCCTTGACCGACGATTTTGACCACAATCGGGATGGAATAGACAATCCCAGTGGCAATCGCAGTAAATCTTGAGGGTCCAAAAAAGCCAAGCATTGGAATCAAGTAGACGAAAGCGGGCAGGGTTTGACCGGCGTCCAAAATTGGCCGCAGTGCTCGCTCAGCCCGAGTGCTTCGGCCAATCCAGACTCCGACAATGACGCCGATAAGCATGGTCAACATAGTTGCGACGATGGTTTGGGTAAAGGTGACCATGGTGTCAAACCAAAGTCCACTTACAACAATGGCTAGAAGCAACGTAACGGTTACAAATGCTGATCGGACCCCACCGAGAATTAACGAAAATATCGTGATCATGGTAATCGTCAAGAACCATGGCGAATTCGAGAGCACGCCTTCAAGTGGATTCAAAATCCCAACCGTAACTACTTTCGCTAGGCCAGATGTAAGAAATTCCAAATTTTCAGTGATCCAAACTATGGATGAAGAGGTCGCATTAGAAACTGGCTTACTTATGTCTATTTGCTCTGGAAAGTAAGCTGCCCAGGCAAACTGTCGAGACAACACGATACAAACTATTGTTGCGATGCCACCTGCGATTAACCCCAGTTGTCTGCGCTTACGAGCGCTTGCCGGAGCTGGTACGAACGATGCATCAGTTGCAATAGCAGCTGAGGTACTGCGATCTAACATAATTGCAATCAACACCACTGCAATGCCGGCAACAAAGCCGCCGCCAACATCACGAATGATCAAAGCTGCGATAACTGGCTTTCCTAATCCAGGTGCACCAATCAGGGCCGCAATTACGACAAAGGACAAAGCGGCCATCACAGTTTGGTTGATACCCAAAATGATGGTGCGCGATGACATTGGTAATTGAATTTTTTTCAGTAACTGCATTTTGGTTGTACCCATTGACGTGCCTGCCTCAACAGGACTAACAGAGACGCCGCGAATTCCAAATGCGGTTAAGCGGACTGCAATTGGGATGCTGTAAAACATGGTTGCAATTATTGCGGATGCTGGACCAATCAAAAAGAACAAAGCTAACGGAGCTAAGTAAACCAAAGTTGGCAAAATCTGCGCTAAATCTAAAATTGGTGTCACGGCTTTTAGTACGCGATCTGAAAGCCCAGCCCAGATACCTACTGGAATTCCAATCATCAAGGACAAGAGCACAGCAGCGAGCGTCATCGC
Source organism: Candidatus Nanopelagicales bacterium (assembly GCA_041687715.1). Classification (GTDB taxonomy): domain Bacteria; phylum Actinomycetota; class Actinomycetes; order S36-B12; family UBA5976; genus UBA5976. Next base: position 2,508 of record JBDNJO010000065.1, on the reverse strand, counting down.
CAAGGTATCCATCGAGTCAGTCCACAAACCAAGTGCGCCACACGTGAAGATCAACACAACCGCAGCAATTGCCATGCGTAAATGTGACACTGCATAAACCACGAAACCTATGATTGCAATAACTCCAAGCCAGCCCAGCATTGGAATGCTGGAGTTACCGGCGGGGATAGCAATTATTTCTCGGATACCAGTAACAAACCCGTCGATGAATTCCCGAACTGGATTAAAAAAGTACTTAAAAGCTGCGCCATCACTTCTGTTTTCACGTACAGCTTTAGCGACATTCCCCGCCCAAGTAGTTACGCCCGTATCTTCTGGCACCGCCAAAACCAATGTTGCTTTTCCTTGGAAAACATTGGCGAGTATCAACCAAGTTGCAAAAAGAATTGCAATTAACCAACTGCGCTTGATTGCTTTTGGTGCTGCAATAAAAATTGATTCTTTGGTTTCACTCATCCGTGGCTACCGCCTCCGACGAGAAGCAAAATGTCGCGTGGAGTAATTACACCTATTGTTGTCGAGCCATCAACCACTGCAACTGGACCATCAGCATCTAAAACTGCCGCAGTAGCGTCGCGAATTATGGTTCCCGCTGGAATTGTGCGCCCAGTTGCAGTTTCGTCCGCTGCAAGTGGTCGAGCAATTGTTCTTACGCTTAAAACGTGCGACTTAGGTACATCGCGCGTGAAGTCAGCCACGTATTCATCAGCAGGATTGGCAATAAGTTCTTCAGCAGTGCCCATTTGAACTACAGCGCCATCGCGCATGATTGCAATCCGGTCTCCTACGCGTAATGCTTCAGCTAAATCGTGCGTGATGAAAACCATGGTCTTGCCAAGCTCTTCGTGTAGACGCATAACTTCTGCTTGCATATCGCGCCTAATAAGTGGATCCAGAGCAGAGAATGGTTCATCGAGGAACATGACGTCTGGGTCTACTGCGAGTGCGCGCGCTAAGCCAACACGTTGCTGCATACCACCAGAAAGTTGTTCTGGGTAAGCCTGCGCGAAACCTTGCAATCCAACAAGTTCAATTACTTCATTTGCCCGAGCATGACGTTGTTCTTTGTTCACGCCATTGACCTCAAGAGCGAACGCGATGTTATCGATAACTTTGCGATGAGGAAGTAAGCCAAAGTTTTGGAAAACCATAGAAAACTTTGTTCGACGCAGTTCGCGTAGTCGCGCATTCGATGCTTTGAGTACATCTTCGCCGTTCATCACAACGCTGCCCGAAGTCGGTTCGATCAAGCGAGTGAGGCAGCGCACCAAAGTCGATTTACCAGATCCTGAGAGACCCATAACTACGAAAACTTCTCCAGGTGCAACCTCGAATGAGACATCACGAACGGCGGCAGTATTTCCAGTCTTCTCCCGAAGCTCGGCACGTGGCAACGCAGCATCAGGACTACCCACAATTTTTTCCGGATTAGGACCAAAAACCTGCCAAAGATTTTTTATCGAAATCGCACTGTCATGTTCAGACATTGAGTTTTCCTTTCGTTGGAACAAACCACGCTGATGGTGCTGGGGATAAATTTTGCCAGATGTGTTTATGTTCTAGATACTCGGCGAGTCCAGCTTCACCAAGTTCTCGGCCGTTTCCGGACTGCTTGAATCCACCCCATTCTGCTTGCGCGACATAAGGGTGGTAATCATTTATCCAAATTGTGCCATGGCGTAATTGCCGAGCGACGCGCTGGGCTTTGTCAGAATCTGTGGTCCAGACTGCGCCTGCGAGTCCGAAGATCGTGTCATTACCAAGTTTTATTGCTTCCTCTTCCGTGTCGAAAACTTCTACAGTGAGAATTGGTCCAAAGGATTCGTCTTGGACACAATTCATCTCAGTTGTGCAGTTATCAAGCACAGTTGGCCGGTAGAAGAAGCCATTTTCAAATTGCGCGCCTTCTGGTCGCATTCCGCCTGCGCGTAAAACTGCACCTTCAGCTAGGGCGTCGGCAACATAGCGCTCAACTTTGTCTCGGTGTGCCGCGCTTATTAATGCTCCAGTCTCGGCATCAGGATCCATTGCGCCACCAAGACGAATTAAATCAGCGCGCCGCGCAATTTCGTTAACCACTTGATCATGAATCTCGCGCTCAACAAGGAGGCGCGCTCCTGCGGAACAGACTTGACCAGAATGCAAGAACACGGCAGTCAAAGCATTGTCGATAGCTGCCTCTAGATCAGCATCAGCAAAAATAATATTTGGATTCTTGCCCCCAAGTTCTAGAGCAACACGCTTAACAGTTTCCGCAGCATTAATCATCAAACGTTTTCCAGTTGCCAAACTGCCGGTGAAAGAAACCATGTCGACACCTGGATGAGTGCTAAGTGGACCACCCGCAACTGCGCCAGATCCAAGAACTAGATTTGCAACTCCCGCCGGTAAACCTGCTTCACTAAACACATCCATCATCATGGAAGTAGTTGTGGGCGTTAATTCACTTGGCTTAATTACAAAAGTGCAACCAGCTGCAATTGCTGGCGCCATTTTCCAGGAGGCTTG